>DASQFV010000184.1:0-3332 GCA_035632975.1 Nitrospiraceae bacterium | reverse complement strand
TTCAGGTCATAGCTGCGGGCCAGAGCGGTTCACTGCGAGGCATTGCTTCACTCAATACCGCCCCAGAAAATTTGTCAACCATCGCGCAGGCCATTATTGGGGGCGCTGCAACTGGAGGAGCGGTGTCGGCCCTCAACACGGTCAACGTGCGCGCATTCTTACAACTGTTGCTGAGCCTTACGGACACGAACGTCCTGTCGACCCCCCAAGTGCTCGCCGCAGATAACCAAAAGGCCAAGATCGTCGTGGGGGAAAATCGTCCGTTTCCCACAGGACAGGCCCAGGGAATCACGGGCGGGACTCTTGTCACGATCGAGCGAAAAGATGTCGGCGTCACACTGGAATTCACCCCACAGGTTCTGGAGAACGACCTGATCCGATTAGAAATCAAGCAGGAGATTACCGCGATCGCGGAAAATGTCGCACAAACGATCGGAAGCGGGACGTCCAGCGTCCCGGTCGGACCCACCACGACCAAGCGGTCGATGGAGACGACCGCCATCGCTAAGGATCAACAGACGATCGTCGTCGGCGGGCTCGTGCGGGATAACATCATCATCAGCGAACGAAAAGTTCCGCTCTTGGGCGATATCCCGTTCCTGGGTTGGCTGTTCAAATTCCAAAGCCGAGCGGTCGAGAAGCTCAACCTGCTCGTATTCCTGACCCCAACCCTAGTCAGGGATGAGGCAGACATGGTGGAGTTGAATGCTCGTAAAGCAGCGGAATTGGGGACACTGCAGCGCGAAAATCGGATTGAGGAACCGACGAAGCTCAAGCAAGATGTCTTAGAAAAACTGGAACGCCAGAACGGAACTCCCCGCCCCCTTCCGAATACAGTAGATCCATCCGCTCCGCTCCAGCCACCCGTGCAACATGAGCCACCTCTGATCAAAGAGCATCGGCAATCGCTGCCTTAGCAGGATGCTGAAAACGGCCCGCACGAAGTGCGGTACGTATACCTCTTCGCCTCTTCGCTCGCTCCGGCCTTGCTTGGGCAAGGCGCGTGTCTGGGCGAAGAGGCTGCCTTGGCAGACTCAGGGCGGGAGGGTGAAATAAGCGCCAGGGCTGGGCGGGTGAGAAGGTTAGACTTTTGAGCACCCTGCGCAGTGATCGTATTGGACATCGGGCGGAAGGTCAAAATTCCTCTCGTAATCGTGAACGGTCACCGTCAGATAGGTCCCGCTGACTGAACCGGGGAAGGTACTCTTCGAGTGCGTAGTGCGTTCTCCCTGCTGTGATGTGGTCCGTCGGACTGCCATCCTCGAAGTCCTTCATCAATGCCCTTCGATGCGCCAGCCTCGCCCATAGGGATTGTTGGGACTGTCGGAGCGGTAGGGATTCCCTTCGCCATACCGGTGGAGGATCGAATCCGATGAATAGGGGATGCCGTACCGGTCGAAGGACGTACTAATCGAGTCAAAATCGGACAGATTCATGCTCAGCCGGCCTCGATCGTTTCCCTCTTGATCAGACAGGCGTGGTGCAGTGATCGCTTCGAAATTTGTCGCCGATGAGGGACGATACGGATTGCCATACGGCCCCAACTCGTTGGTGACGCTGTTCGGATCGGAGGGATTTCCCGTGCCAAAGGGATCTGGCAGGAAGTTCGGATCGACCTCGTTGGCGCTGAGGGTGCCCAGGTTTTCAGCGTGGGCCATCAGAGGGAGAAGAGCAAGAAGACAGACGAGCAGGAGTCGCATGGATCACCGCCTTGTTGCGCCTTCAGCCTAGTCTTCGGTTTGGCAGGGCGTCAAGTACGGTTTGTTGGACTCACCTATGTAACCCCGTGGGCTTGGTCGGAAGGCGGGGAGCCTGTATGGAAGGCTATTGAGAAAGAAGGTTATTTGAGCATACACCTATTGGGTTTGGGAATGGACTGGCTCGGCCTATGCCCTCGACTCGCCAATCCTCTAGGCCCAATGGTTCGTCAAAACAAATCCAGAGTTCGCCGTAGTACCAGTTCAGTCCGAACCCGCTACTGCTGAATAGCCCTTTTTTTACTGGCTCCCCCACAAGACTCAACACTTCCTGTGGCGTCATATCACGGAGGACGTACTTCAGAATCATCTCGGTTTTCTGTTGAATCGTCTCCTTCTCATGAGCGATCCGTTGAGTGGCCACCAGCTGTAACCGGTCTACCCCCGCGATGTTTTCAAACACCACGTTGCGTTCTTTGCGTAGTGCACTCGCCGTGCTCGAAGTGGCAACATTCAGGCGGGAATTCAGCGTCTGGACCTGTCCCTCAAGCTCAAGAATTTGTTGTTGTTGCTGGGCGACGAGGTCCGCTAAATTCTTCTCGGCCACAATTGCCGCAAGGAGTGTATTCACCTGGTCTATATCGACATCCGCCTTCACGGTGAGCGTCAGCGTGTGTTGGCCATCACTTAAGCCAACGTTCTCCTTGACGAGTTCGACACTGAGCACGGCTGCCGAATAGGATGTCAGCTGATCCTCGGTTAATTCGAAGTTGGTGATGACCGACTGTGATTGGATGAAACTTTTCGCCTTCTCCAGGACCTCTCGCTTAGCTTGGAGAAAACAGAGTTGACGGGCATCATTGCGGCTGTCGTTATCGCCTAGAATGTACGTGTGCGTGGCGGTGATCGTCTGGATTTCAGCAAAGGCACCTGTCGGCAGGATGAGTGCGGCCAGGAGAGTGATGACGGAAAGGGCGAGCATTAGCATGGAGGATGAGTATGGCGTGGCCCCCGCAGACCGTCAAGACGCAGGGGATTCCTCCAGCAGTGCTGCCACCAATATCTTTACTTCCTCTTCCGCCACTCCCACGGCGGCACCGGGTATCAAGCCAGCATCTAGAAAAGAATGAGGGGGGCTTGTTCGGCAGGCGGGGGGCCTATGTAGGGAAGCCGACGCCTAGCCTTGCATACACCGTGTATGGGTTCTGTGCAGAATGAGCGGCTATCAAGCCTTTCACGAATCGTGGCTGTACGAATCCTCACCCGCCATTGACATAACCATGTTGGATTTATCGATTATCAGGAACTGGTTTTTCTATTGGCGAGCGTCCACTCACCATCAGCAGTCTTCGGCTCTGCTTGGTCATCACAACGTTGGAGCTTTCCCATTACAACACGAACGGGGCCCAGTAATAGGGGTGATGCCATTTGTTAGAGCGAAGCAGCTTGGGTTTATATGCCGCCTTTCGACTTGAAAGCGTTGTCTTTCTACTGGCGTTACCGTCCGCCGACAAGTGCTTGGAACAATTGGCTGAAGTCGGCTTTGGCCGTTTCGACGAACACTCCCTTATTCCCGCCGATAGCCACTGTCCAGTCGCCTCCTGCATACATCCAACCCTGTTGGGGTACCCATTT
>DASQFV010000183.1:0-5638 GCA_035632975.1 Nitrospiraceae bacterium | reverse complement strand
TGGTGCAACTTCGTGAGCGTGATCTCTCAGCCAGGGAACTCGTAACGCTTGCGCATGAGGTGCAGGCCGTGACGGCCTCGCGCAGGTCCCAACTCCTCATCAATGATCGGATCGATGTCGGTTTGGCGCTAGAAGGAGTCGGCGTCCATTTGCGCAGCAATAGTCTGCCTGTTTCGATCGCACGGCAGTTGCTGGGGGCACAGCGTCTTCTGGGTGTTTCCGTGCACGCGGTAGAGGAGGTTCTGTCAGCGCAGTCGCAGGGGGCAGACTACATCGTCCTTGGCCCGATCTACGAGACGCCATCCAAACAGATGTTCGGTCCGGCGCTGGGCATTCACATTCTTGAAAAGGCTTGTCGACTGGCCCGCATCCCGATTATTGGGATTGGCGGAGTGACGACGGTGCGTGCGCGTGAGATGAGGCGTGCCGGGGCATTCGGCGTGGCGGTGATCACGGCGATTCTCGGCGCGGCCGATGTGGAGTCGGCGACGCGCGAATTACTCGATGCCGTAACGCTCTTACCGTGACGTGCGTCACGCACGACCAACGCGCTGCAAGATGCCGTCGTCCGGTTGACCACCCCGGGAACGGATGATAGAATCCGCGCAGACAAGGACTTCCCGATTCAGCAAGGGGTGTTGCTTTCTTCGAGTGGCGCCATGGATGGCAAGAAAGAAAGTCCGAGTCGATTCCGCTCTCTCCGAGATTCCGTCACGCATATCACGAAGCGGTTGACCGAAGGAGAAACAGGCGTGGCACAACGCAACGACGAACATGTTCGCGAGGTCGAAAAGTTTCGTGTGCAGATCCAGTCGATGGAAGAAGAAATCCGTCGACTGTATCAATCCCGCTACCAGCTCGACCAAGCCACCAAACAGAACGAGAAGCTGGTCACCACCCTCCAGGAAGCGAAGGTGCAGATCGAAGGGTTGCGTGCCGAAGTTGAGAAACTGACCGCGCCTCCCTCGGCCTATGCCATCTTTTCCAGTCTCAATGCTGACGGAACTGGAAATGTCTATGTCTCCGGACGGAAGATGAAAGTCAGCGTGCACCCGTCGATCAACGGGAATGCGATGCGTAAGGGGCAGGAAGTGATCCTGAACGAAGCCTTGAACGTCATTGAAGTCAAGGGCTTCGATATCCAGGGCGAAGTCGTGCGGCTCAAAGACGTGCTGGAAGGTAACCGTGCGCTGGTGACTCTGCACTTCGACGAAGAAAAGGTTGCAGAACTCGGTGACCCGTTGTTGGACGAACGATTGAGCGTCGGCGACCATCTGCTCTATGATCCCCGCTCCGGCTATGTCGTCGAAAAGCTGCCGAGGTCCGAGGCGGAAGAATTGGTATTGGAAGAAGTGCCCGATGTCGATTATGACCACATCGGCGGATTGCAGCACGAGTTGGAGCAAGTCCGGGATGCTGTGGAGTTGCCGTTCCTTCATCCGGCCCTGTTCTTAGAGTACAGGTTGAGCGCGCCCAAGGGGGTCTTGCTCTATGGACCGCCGGGATGCGGAAAAACCTTGATTGCCAAGGCCGTCGCGAATTCAATCGCGAAGAAGCTCGGGCATCTCACCGGCAAGGAGGTACGGAGTTACTTCTTGCATGTGAAGGGCCCTGAGTTGCTCAATAAGTATGTGGGTGAGTCCGAGCGCCAAGTCCGCGAAGTCTTCAAAAAAGCGAAAGAGCGGGCGGCGGACGGTAATCCCGTCATCGTGTTCTTCGACGAAATGGATGCGCTCTTCAGAACGCGCGGCACCGGGATTTCCTCCGATATCGAATCGACGATCGTCCCGCAGTTTCTCTCGGAAATCGACGGCATGGAACGGCTGCGCAATGTGATTGTGATCGGAGCCAGCAATCGCCAGGATCTCATCGATCCGGCTGTCCTTCGTGCCGGACGGTTGGATGTGAAGGTCAAGGTGGGTCGTCCTGATGCAGTGGCGGCCAAGGATATTTTCTCGAAGTATCTGAGCATCGACCTGCCGTTTTCAGAGGAAGACTTGAAACGCCATGGCGGAGACGCCAAGGCCTTAGTCGAACAGATGATCGATCTCACGGTCGGGGCGATGTATGCTTCCTCGGAGGAGAATAAGTTCATCGAGGTCACCTACGCGAACGGTGAAAAAGAAGTGCTCTACTTCAAGGATTTCGCGAGCGGTGCGCTGATCGAAGGTATCGTGTCCCGCGCGAAGAAATTTGCCGTCAAGCGGGCGATCGCGAAGGAAGGCCGTGGCCTTCGGTCCGAGGACTTGATCCGCGCCATTCGGGAGGAGTTTAAGGAACACGAAGACCTGCCCAATACGACCAATCCTGACGATTGGGCGAAGATCTCCGGGAAAAAAGGCGAAAAGATCGTGCATCTTCGGACGATCAGCGGGGGCCCAGGCGACTCGCGTCAGATCGAAACCATTACGACAGGGCACTATCTCTAACAGGCTGCGGAAAAACTCTGTGGGCAGGCCAGGACGTCACAGGTTTGCACGTGTGGCACAAGAGGAGAAGTCCACGCAGGATGTGAAAAAGGCCGTCCTTGTCGTTCCTGAAAGGTGAAACGTAAAACGTGAAACGTCCAATGAATCCGGAAACGAACGACGCTTCACGGGATACACTTCACAAATGGCGAGAACGCGCTGGACGGACTTTTTCAGCATCCTGCTAAGACGTCGCACTTATGCAGGAATCTACCGCATTGACGACTCCCCGCGTACTGGGATCAGAAACAGAGTTCGGCATCGCGTCACGCGATCCTACTTCCGCAGACCCCGTCTCCAATTCCATCGCCGTCATCGGGCACTATCCAGGCCTGCCGGCTCCTCTAGCCGTCTGGGACTATGAAAATGAGAACCCACTGCTCGATGCGCGTGGATTCGAGGTCGAGGGGGAGCGGGAGCGGCCCAATCCTGAGTACAATCGTCAGCTGAATAAGGTGCTGGCTAACGGGGGGCGCCTCTACGTCGATGGTGCCCATCCGGAATACTCCACGCCTGAGTGCACCAACCCGCGAGAAATAGTGGCCTTCGAACGAGCCGGTGAGCGTATCCTTGCCCAGTGCCTCGAACAGATGGCGCGCTCCACCGGGCGAGATCATTGTGTGCTGTATAAGAACAACTCGGACGGCAAGGGGAACAGCTACGGCTATCACGAAAACTATTTAATGTCTCGCGCGGTTCCCTTCGAGCGCATTGTGAAGGTCTTGACGCCGTTCTTTGTGACGCGGGCAATTTTCGCAGGTGCAGGCAAGGTCGGCGCAGAGAATCAGACCAGCCCAACGGACTATCAGATCTCGCAGCGTGCAGATTTCTTCGAGTGCCTCGTCGATCTCAATACGATGGTGAGGCGCCCCATCGTCAATTCACGCGATGAGCCGCATGCCGAGTATGGCAAGTATCGGCGGTTGCACGTGATTGTCGGAGATGCCAACATGGCGGAACTTTCGACCTACCTCAAGGTCGGCACGTTGGCCATTGTCCTGGACCTGCTCGATGCCGGGGTGGATCTGCCGCAGTTCGAGTTGGACGATCCGGTCCGAAGCATCAAGCAGGTTTCCCGCGATCTGGAAATGAAGGAGGCGCTCAAACTTACAGGGGGTCGCTCAACGACAGCGGTGGCGATTCAACGAGCCTATTTAAAGGCCGCCATGGGGTACTATGCCTGTCGCGATCTCTCCCAAGTCACGAAAGATATTTTGGTCCGCTGGGAAGACGTGCTGGATAAGTTGGAGCAAGATCCTCGGCTCCTAGTGCGTGAATTGGATTGGGTGGCAAAGCGCCAGATGATGGAATCCTATATGGAGCGAAAGGGCTGTGGGTGGGACGATTCTCGCGTACGGCTGATGGACCTTCAGTATCACGACGTCCGTCCTGACAAGGGCCTCTACTTTACGCTCGAACGCAGCCACGTGATCGAGCGAATCGTGCAGGAGGTCGAGATCACGCGAGCGGAATTCACCCCGCCTCCGGGGACGCGCGCCTATTTCCGTGGACGATGTGTCAGCAAGTTTGCGAAGTCGCTCTATGGGGTCAGCTGGACCTCTGTGCTCTTCGACGTCGGCAACAACCAGGTCAAAAGAGTGCCCTTGATGGACCCGCTCCGAGGCACGGCCTCGCTGACGAGCGACCTCCTCGATCAGGTCGAGACCGTTGACGCATTGCTGGCGAAGCTCAAGGCCTGATGAACAAGGATCCCTCGCGATTTACACAATGAAACTGCCATTTCTCCCCAACCACGACGACCCGAGTTTCTTCGACTTTTTGACCGAGCACCATCCTACGCTGACTCCGACCGGTCGTAGCGGATTCCTGCAGGCCCAGGCCGCGGTCGAGCCGATGCGCGGGGCTGGCTCGGTGAGCGTTCCCCATGCCACCACAGTGCTGGCGATTAAGTATCAAAAGGGTGTGGTGATTGCCGGAGATCGTCGCGCGACGGAAGGATTTCAAATCGCCGAGCGCCGGATCGAGAAAGTCTTCAAGATCGACGAGTATTCCGCAATGGCGATCGCCGGTGCGGCTGGTCCTTGCATTGAATTGGCCAAGCTGTTCCAAGTCGAGCTGGAGCATTACGAAAAGTTAGAGGGTGTGCAATTGTCCTGTGAGGGGAAGGCCAACAAGCTCGGACAGATGGTCAAGGCCAATCTGCCGATGGTTTTTCAAGGGCTGGTCGTCATGCCGCTCTATGCCGGGTACGACCTGAAGCGTGCAGAAGGCCGCATCTTCAAGTACGATCTCGCCGGTGGCCGGTACGAAGAGTCGGATTACCATGCCATAGGGTCAGGCGGGAAAGATGCGCGCAATACGATACGGGAGCATTTCCTCAAAGGCCTGGCTGAACCGGACGCTCTGAAGTTGGCCCTGCTGGCTCTGTACAACGCGGCAGATGATGACGTGGGTACCGGGGGACCGGATCTCGTGCGGGGCATTTACCCCACCGCGAAGATCGTCAACGCAACCGGCATCACCGACGTCTCCGACCAGCAGATCCGCGGCATCTATGATGGGTTGATTGCCACGCGTTGTTCCAAGGAGAACTAAGTATGCCGATGCCCTATTACGTCTCGCCCGAGCAGATGATGCAGGACAAGGCGGAGTATGCCAAGAAAGGCATCGCCAAAGGCCGCTCCATCATTGCCATCGAATATGTGAACGGGATACTTCTCGTCGCGGAAAACCCCAGCGCCTCGCTGTATAAAATCTCCGAGATCTACGACAGTATCGCCTTCGCGGGGGCCGGCAAATACAGCGAGTTTGAAAATCTCCGGAAAGCCGGCATCAGGCACGCGGATCTCAAAGGATTCATGTACAGCCGGGAAGATGTGACGGCCCGTTCTCTCGCGAACGGCTATTCTCAAAGCCTTGGCACCATTTTCAGCCAGGAGCTGAAGCCGCTGGAAGTGGAAATTCTGGTGGTGCAGGTCGGGCACAATGGCCAGGCCAACGAGATGTATCGTATTTCCTTCGACGGCAGCATCATCGACGAGCGTGCCTTTGCGGTCATCGGAGGCAAGTCCGAGGCTGTGCAGACCCTGTTGAAGGAGAAAGGGTTGACGCAGCCCCCGGAACTCCAGGCTGCTCTCACCCTCTGTATCACCGCACTCGAACAAATCGGGAACCAGAAGCTCTCGCTGGAGAGCCTGGAGGTGGCGGTC
>DASQFV010000182.1:0-2470 GCA_035632975.1 Nitrospiraceae bacterium | reverse complement strand
ATGTTACGAGGGCAAGATTCCTCTGAGGAAGCCCGCCCAAACAAAATCAGGAAGGATGTACACATGAAAGCGACTAAGAATCGGACAATAGCCATTATGAGCGCGGCGGCGGCGATGCTGGGATTGGCCCTAATCGGCCTTGCAAGCTGCAGCTCGGGAGATTCGTCCACCGGTCAAGTAACGACAGGCGGCAGTGCGGCGCTGCAGGGACCGATGGTTTTCGTCAACAACACAGGGGACAAGACGTTGACCAGCGTGGCGCTCAAGGGCGACTCAGGGAACGTTGTGCTGGGAACAATTGCGTCAGCTGAGTTTGAAGGCGTCGCGTTGGGCGACATGCAGTTCTCTGAAGGCGAGTGGATCTTTCTGAATCTTGGAGCGGCCAACAAAGTGGCGACCATCGACCCATTGACCGGGGCTGTGCCGGTTCATGAAACGAATCTTGCCACAGGAACTCGTCCTGTCCATATCTACCGAGATCCGACCGATGGCGAAGTGATCTGGTCGATGAACGACGGAGATAATACAGGTGGGACCGGGGACGATCTCATCAACTGTGCGGTGCAAACAGGCAGTTCAGTCACGATCCTCCACAACTCGCATCTCGGGCCGGGGGGAAATCCGCCTACTGTTGAAAAAACGGTGTGTGTACTGGCCGACGGGCACCATGTAACCGCGTTTTCATCCGGTGCCGGAGTTCCCAAACGAGCATTTGTTTCCAGTGAAACGGGTGGTGAGATTGCGGTCATTGATAATGAGCCGGGACCTGCGCAATGGACGATGACCCACCGAATCGACTTGTGCAATCCCGCGAAGGAAGCCGACCCGCTCACATGCAACCCAGAGAATCCAACCGGTGCAACCGCATTTACCCCCAACAATGCTCACCCCCACGGGATCCGCTGGTCGAAATTCACGCAGAAAGTCTACAGCATCCAGGAAGGGTATGGAGAAATTGCCGAAGTGGATCCGACGACATTGGCCATTACGAATACGTTCGACCTGACTGGCTTGCCATATACGGCCTTTGGGATCAGTCCGGACGGTCGCTTCCTCTTGTTGCGAGGCGATACGACTCCAGCAACGGGAACCAAACTCGGGGTCATCGATCTCGGCACCGCCGGGACTCCACGGAAGGATTTCGTTATTCCTGAGCTGAATGGCACCTCGCCTGGATCGTTCAAGTTCTCTCCAGATGGAAATCGGTTCTATATTCTGGCGGGGAATGCGGCGACAGCAACGAAAAGGAATCTGCTGTTTGCGTTCGATTCTTCTAAGCTCATTCCAGTGGCGCCTGCGACAGAACCAGCTCTGACCCTTCTCCTCAACGGAGAAATCTCCCTGCTGCAAACGGGAGGCCATAGTATGGATGTGTTGGCGCAAGGACCGACTGGAGCGGGCGAAGCCAAGTACATCGTGGTGTCTAATACTGGCACCCCAGGTTCGGTGTCGATCATTAATGCGGCGGACAACTCGATCAAACAACACGTGACCGTCGGGCCGGCTCCTGGTGGAGTCATGGTTTACTACCCAGGTGCCGCTACGGCCGGTAATCAAGCCACGTCTTCGCTCACGGGAGGGCCAAAAGCCAAGCCGTCGGTGTTACCCGAACGGCTCGACGACCACGGCATGCCGGAGTAGCAGCGCGCGCGACGTTTCATTTTTGGTCTGAAACCAAGGGGGCAGGACACCCTGCCCCCTTCATAAAAAAGATGGTGTAGGCGCGCTCCTCGGCGGGTTCGACAACAGGAGAGAGAGAAATCCTATGAGGAGCATCTAGAGCATGAAGTTGAATGATACTCTTTGCCCAAAAGAAGTCAATCGCTCACGGCCCTTCATATGTTTCGCCTCTCGGAAACGCTGATACCTTCCTGCTCTTGCCGAGAACGATCGGTACCGGTAGATAAGGACGGGGCCTCAATGGGCAGAGACCACCCACGCCAGAGGGCATAGAGCACGGGGATCACCAGAAGTGTCAGAATCGTTGAACTCACCATGCCGCCGATCATCGGTGCAGCAATCCGTTTCATGACGTCGGCGCCCGTGCCGGTGGTCCACATAATGGGGAGCAACCCGCCCATAATTGCGGCGACCGTCATCATCTTCGGACGCACGCGCTGGACCGCTCCTTCCAGAATGGCTTCTCGTAGGTCGTGCGCCGTCGTCAGGCGGCCTTCGCGTACTCGCCGCTCGTAGGCCTCGTCGAGATAGACGAGCATGACCACGCCCGTCTCAGCCGCCACGCCGGCCAGGGCAATAATGCCCACCCAGACCGCCACGCTCAAGTTGTAGCCCAGATAGTCGAGATACCAGATGGCCCCGATCGCGGCGAAGGGGACGGACAGGAGTACGATCAGCGATTTCGCCAGCGAACCGAAATTGAGATAGAGCAGCAAGAGAATGATCCCAATGGTGACGGGGACGACCAGCTTCAACCGCTCTTCGGCCCGCACCAGATGCTCGTATTGAC
>DASQFV010000181.1:0-4011 GCA_035632975.1 Nitrospiraceae bacterium | reverse complement strand
CCTCGCGATGGTCTGTGCCGAGATGCCGGAGATTCTGAATCACAACATCGAAACTGTGCGGCGGCTGTTTCCGGCAATCAGACCACAGGGGAAGTATCAGCGATCGATCGAGTTACTCGGCAAGGCGAAGCAATTTGGCATGCGCACAAAGTCCGGGCTGATCCTCGGGATGGGAGAAACCATGGACGAGGCCCGCGAAGTCATGCGCGACCTCCGCTTCGTCGGCTGCGACATCATGACCATCGGCCAATATCTCCAACCCACAAGACAGCATCTGCCTGTTGCGCGCTTCTATGACCCCAGCGAGTTTGCCATGTTAAAAGAGGAGGGGATGGCCCTTGGCTTCACCCACGTCGAATCCGGCCCGCTGGTGCGAAGTTCATATCACGCAGAACAGCAGGTAGCCTCCGAAGGGGATATGCCTCGGCCATGAGCCACAACAACGTCGTCATCATCAGCGCTCATCCGGATGACATGGAAATCGGCATGGGCGGGACAGTCGCCAAACTGGTGGAGTCCATGGCTGTGATTACTTCCGTCGTCGTGACGGACGGTGGCCGGTCGTCGAATCCATTCGCATTGACGGAGCAGCGGATGGCCGAAGTGAGAAGAGAGGAGGCCCTCCGTGCCGCTAGCGTCTTGGGGGTAAGAGATGTGATCTTTTGTGACGAACCGGACGCGGCGGACGAGGTCAATACCACGGCTGTCAAACGGAGACTCGTCGAGATGCTCGCTCGCCTCCGACCAACCGAGGTCTATACGCTGGATGAAGAACGTGACCGACATCCCGCCCATCGCCTTGCCGGCAAGCTAGCGAGGGAGAGCGTCCTTGAAGCCGGCATCGTTCTAAGTGATGGCATCTGGGCTTACGAAATCTGGGGGCCCTTCGCTACCTGGGACCGCCTTGAATACATTGACCGTTATGTGGCCAAGAAGATGGCCGCCATCGCGGAGCATCAAAGTCAGGTGGCAACGATACCCTATGGGGAAGGAGTCCTGGGATTGAACCGCTGGCGAGCCGTGTTCGCCGATCCCAAGGCCAGCGCCCCGGTAGGTGTGTATGCGGAGGTCTTTCGACAGATCACGATCTCTCCTCTTTCCAAAGTTGGGAAAGACAATCCGCGCTGACTTCTCTGATCGCTATGGCGATCTAGTTCAGCTATGCATTCATCTCACCGGGCGTAACCAAGACGCGACCGATCCACAGCATACCTCTCGGTGGACCAACCAGTACGCCGGCATCGATTCCACTCACTTGGTATCTGATCGATCCTCCCAGTGCACCCGTTTCATAATGTGGTGAATGCCCGGCGCGAGCAGTAGGGCGGTGACGGCGATCACGACCAACCCTGAGTAGAGCGCGTAGAACCCTGCGAAGACTTTCCCGGGCTCTGACAGATCTACCTTCACCGGCCCCATCCCGCCTAGGAGCATGGCCGCATTCAAGAAGGCATCCCGCCAAGGCAGGTGTTCATAATGGCTGTAGCCCAACATGCCAACCCCCAGAGACATCGCCAGAAGAGCGACTGAGAACGCCAGATGAAGAAGAAGTCGTCGAAATAACACACGCGAATTCGGAGCGGAGTGGCGCTGTGTGCTCATCGGACCTCCTCAAGGAATGGTGGGTAATCGGAGCTGATTACGCTGTCCAGCTTCATGGCGCTCCGCGATCTGTAGTTCCTTCGGCAGATGCCGCTCGTTTTTTCATTTGCCTATTTCAAAGTCAAGCGCCTCGTCCTCGGCTTCACCCATGTCGAATCCGGCTCGCTAATCCCAGTTCCTACCACACAGAACGACAGGTAGTCTGACGCTGACCCTGACCTGTGCCCCTACGCTCTTCGCTGGTGGTCATTTGTTCCGCCTCATATCCGTACAAAATATGGGTGCTGGTAAAGTTTGACTCCATTGACCAATCCTAGAAAGGGGGGCTAATATCGCTCCGCTAAATCAACCCAATTCAAAGGGGGAAGTATGGCTGAAGCCACTGATGTCTATGCCGACCAATTTCAGCTCAACCTTGGGCCACTTGGGTGCACTCTTAATTTTCAAGTCTCTGGAGCAAATCCGGTGGCTCCAGGTTCTCCGCCGCCAATTGAACGTGTTGCCACTATTCGGCTGAGCCTTCAGCATTTAAAAGCAATGGCGTTCATTTTGCATAAACAAATAGTGGGGTATGAATCCCAAGCTCAGCTGTCCACTGGTCTTCCGGTAGATGTGCTTCGAGCGCTGCAAATTCGACAAGAGGATTGGGAGGCATTCTGGCGTCCATAGTAAAAAAACTCTAACCAGATTCATGATTGAAGATCGGATAGTAAATGGTCCGATTATCAGTTGGCCCCCTCACGATTCACGCTTTACCAGTACCCCGCTCAGTGGGTTGCCATGCCCTTCCCACGCTCAGCATCCTGTTAAACTGGCTTCGCACCTGCAAAGGCCTTGGCCACTAGAGCTCGCGCCTCTTCCTGAATCCGTCGTAAATGGTCTTTGCCTCGGAAGCTCTCCGCATACAGTTTGTATACGTCTTCGGTGCCGGAAGGGCGCGCGGCGAACCAGCCTTGCTCGGTGACGACTTTCAATCCGCCGATTGACGCGCCATTGCCTGGGGCTGTCGTCAATTTTGCGACGATTTTGTCGCCGGCCAATTCTGTGCCCTGTACCTGGTCTGGTGAAAGTTTCGACAGCATGGTCTTCTGCGCCGGCGTCGCGGCCGCGTCGATCCGCTCGTACACCGGCTCTCCGAGTTCGTTGGTCAGTTCTCGGTACAGTTCACTCGGGTCACGGCCGGTCTTGGCCATCATCTCCGCGGCCAGAAGATCCATGATGATGCCATCCTTGTCAGTCGTCCAGACCGATCCATCTCGACGAAGGAACGACGCACCCGCGCTTTCTTCGCCGCCGAAACCGAGCGAGCCGTCGAGCAATCCATTCACGAACCATTTGAAGCCGACCGGCACTTCGACAAGCTTGCGCTTGAGCTTCACCGCCACGCGGTCGATGAGGCTGCTGCTCACCAGCGTCTTACCAATCCCGGCTTCCAGCTTCCACCCTGGACGATTGGAAAAGAGGTACAAGATGGACACGGCGAGGTAGTGATTGGGATTCATCAGACCGGCAGAGCGTGTGACGATCCCATGCCGGTCGTTGTCGGCATCGTTGCCGAAGGCGACATCGAACCGATCTTTCAGCGCGATGAGATTCGCCATGGCATAGGGCGAAGAACAGTCCATACGAATCTTACCGTCCCAATCGAGCGGCATGAAGCGGAAGGTCGGATCGACGGTGGGATTTACCATCTCAATGTTCAAGCCATACCGCTCTGCCATCGGCTGCCAGTAGGCCACCCCGGACCCGCCGAGCGGATCGATGCCGAGTTTTAACCTGGCTGATTGAATCGCGTCCATATCGATGACCTGTGCGAGATCACCGATGTAGGCGCCGAGGTAATCATGAAGTTTGGTCGTCGTGGCCTGTCTGGCACGGGAATAGGGGAGACGCGCAACGCCATGGAGATCGGCCTTCATCAGGGCGTTGGCCCGTTCCTCGATCCACTTCGTTACCACTGTATCAGCCGGCCCACCATGCGGCGGGTTGTACTTGATGCCGCCATCCTCCGGCGGATTGTGGGAGGGAGTTATGACGATGCCGTCGGCGAGCCCCGCTGTTCTCCCTCCATTATAGGTGAGGATCGCGTGAGAGATGACCGGAGTGGGCGTGTACCCACCATCCTGATCGATCATCACCTCAACGCCGTTCGCTGCCAACACCTCGAGCGCGCTCGCACAAGCTGGTTCCGAGAGTGCGTGTGTATCCCTGCCGAGATACAGCGGCCCGATTGTGCCCTGTCCGGCTCGATATTCACAGATGGCCTGCGTGATGGCCAGGATATGCCATTCATTAAAGCTTTGCTTGAAGGCAGACCCCCGATGTCCCGACGTGCCAAAGGCCACTTGTTGCTCACGAACCATTGCATCAGGCTTCTCTGAAGAATAGGCCGCGATGAGCTTCGAGGCA
>DASQFV010000180.1:0-4476 GCA_035632975.1 Nitrospiraceae bacterium | reverse complement strand
CCCAGGCCCATACCCGGAGAATCCTGGATAGTAGCCCAAGGGACTCCACCAGAACCCGGGACTAGAGTAGAAGGGGCCGGCCGGGTCATACACGTCGGCGTAGCCGTTCTCCGTAGCCTGACTGAGCATGGTCATCCGTTGCGTCTGATGCAGCGACTCTGCGCAGGCCGTGAGGCTTAACAGCAACACTCCACCGATTATGGTCCTTATCCATCGAGTCACCATGGCACCCTCCCTCAGAAATGGTAGGAGACGCCGAGAAATAATTGGTGCGCCCTGTACGTACTGTCGAACCCACCGAACGAGCCGAAGGCGTCATGAAAGCCAAACTTCGCACCGGTGTATTTGTATTCCGTGAACAGCGCCACTTTAGGCGTCACGAATGCGCGAATGCCTGTGAGAAAATTGAACCCGATCGAGACCTGTGTGTCCTGCTGCGTCTCCGCCGAACGACTCAAGCGCGCAATCATAATTCCTGGGC
This sequence comes from Nitrospiraceae bacterium, assembly GCA_035632975.1. Lineage (GTDB taxonomy): Bacteria > Nitrospirota > Nitrospiria > Nitrospirales > Nitrospiraceae > Palsa-1315. The sequence goes on along the minus strand of DASQFV010000180.1, from coordinate 3,995 downwards.
CGGCGCCGAGATAGGGCTGTAAGGTCACGCCGGGGTAGCGCAACACAATATTGGCGCCGACATTCGTCACTGCCAGATGGATGCCTGGGCTATCGCCGAGACTCTTCACGTGCGGCGTACTGTGGTTGACATCCAGCTCGAACCCTAGCGAACCGTGAAAGGGATACATACCCACCTTGCCGCCATAAGCAAAACTGTTCTTCATGTCGAAGTCTTGCAGTTCTATACCACTGAATGGACCCGTGGTTGTGACGTTGCGCAAGGCGTCAGCAAAGCTGTACCCGGCTTGGCCCGCCACATACCATTCAGCCTGTGCCGGAATCGCAATCAAGAATAAGGCTGTCAGGAGGAGGAGACTGAGGAAGAACCGCTGTCGAACGTGCCCCGAGTGCATCATGGTGTGCTCCATGGACGAGGCTTGGGGTTATTCTACTACGAGGTTTTCGTGAAGTGTGAGGAGGCGGGAAGGGAAATTGTTCGGATTAGGGAAAATTAATAATGCTGGCGGCGAGTGCCTGTTCACTCCTATTCTCATCCCTGAGAAACGTTGAGATGGTACCCGTTGCCGCCGGCTGCTTGGGCCCGGGTCATGGCCTCCTTGGCCCGATCCAACAATTCGTCGGCTTCCTGCCCATCCAGCGGGTACACTGCAAGTCCGAGGCTGACCGTGACAACGGCTTCCTGATCCGTCAGCTTGACCGGCTGGGCCAACGATACAAGAATTCGCTTCGCCACGATCTCCATATCATTCTTGCACGTGATACCTTCCAGCAAACAGGTAAAGACATCGCCGCCAAGTCTCGCAACAGTGTCGACTTCCCTCATACATTGCTTCAGACGGTCAGCGGTGGCAGTAAGAAGGGCATCGCCAACCTCAAGGCCATGTTGCTCCGCCACTTCCTGGAAGCGGTCCAATCCCAGCAACACAACCCCAACCTCGTGTTTCTTCCGCTTGGCCATCGTCAGAGCGTGCGCGAGCCGGTCGCGGAACAGTGCCCGATTGGCTAATGCGGTCAAGGGATCGTATTGTGCAAGGTAAGCCAGGTTTTGTTCGGCGCGTTTGCGATCGACGGCATGCTGCACCGTTCGGGCTAATTGTTCGGGTGTCCACTGCTTTTTGACTATGACATCCTGCACGCCCCGCTGAATGGTTTTTCGCGCCAACGCTGGATCATGTTGATCGGTCATAACGACAATCGGCATACGAGCTAGAGCGGCCTGAACAAGATCCAAGGTGTCGAGGCCGTGGGTATCGACGAGTGCGCCGTCCAGCAAGATGGCATCGAAGGATTCGGCACTCAAACGCCGAAGCGCCGAGCTGAGTCGCATTACATGCGTCACTTCAATTTGTCCCTGCCCCGCTTGCTGGAGCATGGCTCGGACATCTCGCGCCTCCACTTCATTCTCCCCAACCAACAGGAGTCTGATCATGAAATCTCTCTCCCACTACAACAACCGGTCCTGCACCGCCCCCGAGTAGCCACATTGTAGGAATCTTTACTTGCAGAAGATATCAGAAAATTTACCAACAGGCATCACTACATCGACACGACTCGCCCTGGCGAGCAAGACGTGACGAGAAAGGAGGACAACGACTCAGCACGAACCTGCGAACACATTTTGGACCGTTGAATGAGAGCACGAAGGATTACACGTTGAAGCGGAAATAGACAATGTCCGCTTCTTTAATGACGTAGTCTTTGCCTTCGAGGCGGAACAACCCCTTTTCTTTCACCTTCGTTTCCGATCCGCAGACCATCAGATCGTCATAGGTATACACCTCAGCGCGGATGAATCCTCGTTCCATGTCGGAATGAATTTTCCCCGCCGCCTGTGGGGCCGTAAGCCCTTTCCGCAGCGGCCAGGCTCGCGACTCCGTCTCGCCGGCGGTAAAAAATGTGATGAGGTTCAGAAGTGTGTAGGCTTCCCGTGTGAGGCGAACAAGGCCCGATTCCTTCAGCCCCATTTCTTTCAGATAGTCGGCCCGCTCACTGTCCAGAAGCGTGGACAACTCCGCTTCGAGCTGGCCGCAGATCGTGACAACTCCTGCGCTACGCTTCTCGGAAAATTCGCGGACCGTCTTCACCATCGCTTCGTCCGCATTGGCCCCTTCAGAGACGTTGGCCACGAACAAGACCGGTTTGGCGGCGAGCAACTGACACTCGTCCAAAACCACCCGTTCCTCCGGTGTGTACGGCAAATTGCCAAGCCATTCGCCCTTGTCGAGAAGATCCATCAGCTTCTGCACGAAGGCCAACTCGAACGCCGCTTTCTTATCCCCGGCGCGTACTTTCTTTTCGGTCCTTTGCTTGCGGCGGTCCAGCGCCTCCAGATCAGCGAGCATGAGTTCGGTTTCGATCGTGCCGATGTCGCGAATCGGGTTGACGCTGCCGCTGACATGAACGACATCCCCGCCCTGGAAACAGCGCACCACGTGCATCAGCGCGTCGACTTCCCTGATCTGCCCCAGGAACTGATTGCCCAGCCCTTCCCCCGTACTGGCTCCCTCGACCAAGCCCGCGATGTCACGCACTTCCAACGTGCTGGGTGTTTTCTTCTTGGACTTGAAAATCTCGACGAGCCGATCCACCCGCGGGTCGGGCACCTGTGCGATCCCGACATTCGTTTCGACCGTCGAGAACGGGTAATTCGCCACCACCGCCCCCGCGCCGACGAGCGCATTGAAGACGGTGGTCTTCCCCACGTTTGGGAGTCCGATCATGCCGCAACAGAGTCCCATTCTCTTCTCCCCCTCAACCCATCGAGGAGGGGAAGCCAGGTTAACCTAGGATGCGCGCGTCCAACGAGGGCCTTCCCCCGTTCTCACCCGCCCACCCTCGCGGCGCCGAGACGCCTCGTTTCCCGGTAGGCCGCGCGTTGCGCGAGCAGATGGTCAGCCTGGCTCCCCCTCTTCCTCCTCTCCAACATTCTCGCGCACATTGAACTCGTTCATTGCCACCGCTATTCCTCGATGAATCAAACATTCCAACGCATCGACGGCGCGGTCGAGACTGGGATTCAACACCTCGACCTCTTCTCTCGCGAACGCCTGCAACACATAGTCCGCCGAATCCTGACTCGGTGCCGGTCGGCCGATTCCGATCTTGACCCGCACAAACTGGGGCGTCCCGATCGTGTCAATGACCGACTTGATTCCGTTATGTCCCCCATGCCCACCGATTTGTTTGATCCGGAGACGCCCCAGATCAAGATCGAGATCGTCGTGGACGAGGATCAAGTCGTCGGCGGTCAGCGAAAACTCACGCAGGAGGCCTTTGAGCGGAGGACCAGTGATGTTCATCCAGTCGAGGGTGCCGGCGAGTTCGAGGAGTTCCGACCCAAGCCGTCCCGATCCACGATGAGCCATGCCGCGCTTGGCGAGATGGATGGACCACCGAGCTGCGGCCCGCTCGATGACCCACATGCCGACGTTGTGGCGGGTGTGGGCATAGACAGCGCCCGGGTTGCCCAGCCCAATGATGAGGCGCAACGTTACTTCTTCTTTTCGGTTTCTTTCTTCTCAACTTTTGGCGCTGCAGCGCCTTTCTTCTCGCCGCCTTTCGCATCAGCAGCAGCAGCAACAGCAGCACCGGCTTTCTTCTCGCCGCCTTTTGCATCAGCAGCAGCCACACCGGCTTTCGCCGCTTCGCCACCCTCAGCGGCTTCACCCGCCACCTTTCCCTTCGTAGCCACCTCAGGCTCTTTCGCACCCTCCGGCCCGGCTGCGCCGCTCACGAGGAGTGATTCGAGTTTGGCTTCCGTCATCGGCGCCGCCACACTCACGACCATCTGCTCAGGATCGTCGAGAAAGCGGACCCCTTCAAGCGCGGCCACGTCTTTCAGATGGAGAGCTTGCGCGATGGCGAGCCCCGAGGCATCGACTTCGATGAAGTCCGGCAAAACAGCTGGCAGACACTCGATATGCAACTCGCGCATATTGTGGTGAAGGATGCCGCCTTCTTTGACACCGGCAGGCATTCCGCCGGTCAAATGCA
>DASQFV010000179.1:0-4127 GCA_035632975.1 Nitrospiraceae bacterium | reverse complement strand
GTGTTGAGATGGCGAAGCAGGGCGTGCAGGGTCGTCGTTTTTCCAGATCCGGTGGGACCCACGCACAATATGATGCCGTGTGGTTTCCCCACGATTTCCAGGAGCGTCGTGAGCGTGGCCGGAGCAAACTCCATAGCATCCAGAGGGAGGGGCTCCTTCGCCGCGAGCAACCGCATGACGATGTCTTCATTGTTGCCGGCGGTCGGCAGTGTCGCCACGCGCAGCTCGATTTCCCTATCCTGGTTCAGCTTGAACCGGATCTTTCCGTCCTGCGGTCTCCTGCGTTCGGAAATATCAAGATTGGACATGATCTTGATACGGGACACTAAAGCCCGACGATAGATCGCGGGAATCCGCATATAGGTGGAACATGTACCATCCACGCGAAAACGAATGGCTGTTTCCTTGCGATCCGAGTACGGTTCGATATGGATGTCGGACGCCTCGTGTCGGTATGCCTCGACAATGATCTGATGCGCGAGCCGTACGATCGCGGAATCGTTCTCGTCAATGCCGTCAGACTCGATGTCAGAAGACAGTTCCTGGTGAGCGTCGTTGACCAGCTCGCCCAGCGTGTCCGCAATGGACCCATTGTCGGTTCCTCCGATCGTGGCGTTGAGGAACCGCTCGATGTCACGCCGCAAGCTCAAGGCATACCGTATTGTCAGGCCGGGGAAGGAGCGCTGGATGTCATGACCTCTATCGAGATCATGGGGGTTGTCGATCAGGACATCCAGGATGTCACCCTGCTGCTTCAGCGGAAGCCAGTGGTGTTTGCGAAGGTAATCGTGACTTAGATTATTGAGAAGTTGGGGATCAGCCAGGGTCCGTTCGTCGTACGGAACATAGGGGCAGTCGAAGAACGTGCTTAGTGTTTTGCCGAGCGCCGCTTTCGGGATTCGGTACTTCTCGATCAGCAGGCCTTCCAAGTCGACCCATCCCTCCAGGGACTCCTGAACAGCTTTCACGAGATCCGTCTGGCGGATGAAGCCCTCGTGGATCAAGGGATCGTAGGCACGTGGTTCGATGGTTCGGTGGGCTGGCTTCTGCATTGTCCTAATTTCGTGGGTCCCGGAATGAGCACGATGCCCGATTCAGTGCACCATTGGCCGTTCGTCACAACGGTAAGTATAGATGTATTTTCGTCGTTCTCAATGAATATAACAAAAGGAAACGCGGTCCTTCGCAGGCCTATCGGACGCGGGAGCCGGTAACAACCTTGGGGGGAGGTGATGCTATGGAGTCGTGAGCGAGACAAGCAAGACGTGCGCGTCTTGCGCGATTCTGCGAGGAACCGCCATAAACATGTGGATTAATAGGGAGATCGTCATGAAGCGGCTCGCTTTGGCTCTGGTTGCGAGCAGGCATGTTCGGCATGGGTTTGGAGGTTGGCACGCAGGGCCTTGTCGGCCATGGCGGCCACAGCGATGACGCCACGAAACCTCGGCGTAGGCTGATTGAAGACGAAGGGCTTCCCGACCGCGTCGCTGATGGCGCCGCCGCTTTCTTGGATGAGCAGGACTCCGGCCGCGAGATCCCACTCATTTTGCGGCTCGATGGTCAAGACGGCCTGAACGCGACCGGCGGCGACCAGGGCCAGTGCGTTGGCGATGGAGTACATGGGGCGGCACCGAGAGGTCTCGGCGAGCGTCGACCATCGGTCGCTCCGGAGTTCCCACGCACTGACCATGATGACAGGATCGAACTCATGAGCGGGCGAGAGGGTGACACGTGTGCCGTTTAAGAACAGTCCACCGCCGCGCACCGCAGTGAAGAATTCGTCGGTCGAGGGATTGAAGATCGCGGCGACGACCGGTGCGCCTCGTTCGACCAGCGCGGCAGAGATGCAGAACTCCGGCAACCGATTCACCAAGGCCTTTGTGCCGTCGATGGGGTCCACAATCCAGACGCGCGTGTGGGTGAGTCGAGACGGATCGTCCGGGGACTCCTCCGAGAGCCATCCATCCTGTGGAAACTCCCGACGCTGCATCTCATGCAGGATGCGGTTGACTTCGTGGTCCACAGTGGTGACCGGCGAACGGTCTGACTTCGTCTGTACTTCGAACCCAACCCTGACCAGTTCACGCGCCTTCGCGCCGGCGTCCCGGACCGCTTCGACCAACGCTGCCAATTCTCGTTCCATGTTGCATGCCTCTTAGAGTGGATCAGGAAGAGTAGCAGGTCTCGCTGGATCGGCAAAGCGGAAAGACGGCAGCCGGCGACTTGCGCCGACGGCCCTCTTGACCCTTGCGGAGAACCTGCGTACAAGCAGGGGGTCTTGCGAGGTCTATACCGATGAAGCTGGTCCAGAAACGATCCAGAAAGGCGGGGCTCCCCCCGGGCACCCTTGTCCATATCGGCGAGAAAAAAACGGACAAGGTCACGATCACGGTCTTCAACTACGCCGGTGCCCGCTGCGACGAACGCCAGGACCTGTCGCTCGATGTGCTTGCGCCACCGACCGATGAGTCCGTTACCTGGGTGAATATCGGGGGCATCCACAAGATGGACATTCTGGAATCGTTCGGGAAGCAGTTTCAGCTCCACCCGTTGCTCCTCGAAGACATTGCCAACACCGATCAGCGGCCGAAACTCGACGACTATGAGACCTGCTTGTTCCTCGTGATGAAGATGCTCTCGGTCACCGACCGACAGGATATCATCGTCGAACAGGTGAGTCTGGTCCTCGGACGGAACTTTGTGCTGTCCTTCCAGGAAAACGGGACCGACGTCTTCACACCGGTGCGGGATCGTCTACGTGGGAATAAGGGACGCCTGCGGCAATCCGGGGCCGATTTCCTGCTCTATGCACTGATCGACGCGATTGTGGATCAATACTTCGCTGTGGTGGAGGTTTTAGGCGAGAAGATCGAAGCGCTGCAAGATCTGGTGGTCAGCGATCCTAAGCCGGAGACGCTGCGCCAGATTCACGCCCTCAAACGGCAGTTGTTGTTTCTGCGGCGGGCGGTGTGGCCACTCCGTGAAGCGACGAACAATCTCTCCCGATCGGAATGCCCCTTCTTACAGGAATCGACAAAGGTATTCTTCCGCGATGTGTACGATCACGTAGTTCAGATCGTGGATACCATCGAGACGCTTCGCGAAATGGTCTCAGCCAGTCTGGATATCTATCTGTCGAGCATCAGCAATCGGCTGAACGCTGTGATGAAGGTTCTGACGATCATTACGACGATTTTCATGCCGTTGACCTTCATTGTCGGTATCTACGGGATGAATTTCGAGTACATGCCGGAGCTTAAGTGGGAATGGGGCTACCCGCTGGTGCTCGGCGTGATCGTGGCGATCGCGATCGCCATGCTGGGTTTTTTCAAACGAAAGAAGTGGATCTAGCCTGCATTATCCATGAGCGTTTCTGCTGCAAACGCCGACCCGCTGTTCTTGCACGTGAAGCGTCGTTCGTGAAGCGTGAAGCGCGGGACGGAAAGAGTGTGTCCGTATCGTCGCTTGCGAGATACGAGATACGCTTCACGAGGAACGCGGGTTCGGGCATTTTCGCGGCGAGCCGCATGAATAATGCGGGCTCAAAGAGGGAGTGATGAAGAGACGACGGTTTTTCACCGTCACGATGGGCGCGCTGATGCTGGGCGGGCTGCTCGTGGCAGGCCGGGGTAGTGCAGATGCGCCAGCGGGTGCGCAGGGAGTACCGACCGATCTGCCGAGCGTTACCCAGAACCGGGACAAAGCCCTGCCCGCGGCGCAGCGGTTTGTCATCCTGTCGGCCTTCAACAGCGAGGCGGTGTTGGATCAAGAAACCGGCCTGGTCTGGGAGAGGTCCCCGCAGACGACGAGCGCTAGGTGGAGCGAGGCCCGCCGTACCTGCATCGAGAAAAGTGTCGGAGGCCAGAAAGGCTGGCGGCTGCCGTCCCTCGAAGAGTTGGCCAGTCTGGTGGATACCACTATAGTCCCTCCAGGCCTGGCTCTTCCGCCGGGCCATCCATTTTTGACGGTCCAGTCGACCGTCTATTGGTCGTCGACGAGGGTCGATGTGGACGCCAGGGGTTCGTGGGCCGTACATTTCGGATTGGGCGGCGGATCGACCTTCATCAATTGGGCCCACAGCGTCCAATCCTGGTGTGTTCGTGGTGGCATGAATCCGGATCAGTAAT
>DASQFV010000178.1:0-4334 GCA_035632975.1 Nitrospiraceae bacterium | reverse complement strand
GACGCTGGACGTCCCGCTTCCGATCGTTTGTGCGACATTTTCCGCGATCGCGGTAATCTCCTGCTTGATTTCTAATCGGATCAGGTCGTTCTCCAGAACCTGTGGGGTGAATTCCAGGGTGACGCCGACATCTTTTCGCTCGATCGTGACGAGGGTCCCGCCCGTGATTCCCTGGGCCTGACCCGTGGGGAACGGACGATTTTCACCCACGACGATCTTGGCCTTTTGGTTATCTGCGGCAAGCACTTGGGGGGTCGACAGGACATTCGTGTCTGTGAGGCTCAGCAGCAGTTGTAAGAATGCGCGCACGTTGACCGTGTTGAGGGCCGACACCGCTCCTCCAGTTGCAGCGCCCCCAATAATGGACTGCGCGATGGTTGACAAATTTTCTGGTGCGGTATTGAGTGAAGCAATGCCTTGCAGTGCACCGCTCTTGCCCGCAGCTATTACCTGAAGAGGGTCGCTCCCGATCTGTCTGAGCCGATCGACCTGGACCTCCAAGATGACGGCTTCGACAAAGACCTGATTCCGACGCGTATCCAAGTCTCGAATGACGGACTGCAACTTGGTGTAGGCGCTTTTTGTCGAACTGATGATGATCGAGTTCGTGGCCTTGTCAGCGAAGACCTGGACGGGGGCTTCGAACTCGCTCAAGGGTCTAAATAGTGGTCGTGTGCCCGGTGCCGTCTGTGCCACGGTCTGAGATCGGGCGACGAGATTGGTCAGGATGGCGGCAAGGTCGGTCGCACTGGCGTTTTTGAGTTTGTAGACGAAGACTCCGCGCTCCGGAGGAAGGTCCCCCATCGCCACGATTTGATGGACATTGCCCTTCGAGATGACCGCGAGACGACTGACTTCGAGCGCTGCCACGAACATGCTGTACGCTTGGTCGTGCGTGACCTTGGTAGGGGAATACACGCTAATTTTCCCCCCGGCCTTCTTTACGACATCGTCCAAGACGAAGTTCTTACCGGTCAACTCGCTGATGAAGCGAACAAAAACAGTGAGTTCGACATCGTTGAAGTCGAGGGAGACGCGTCCGGAGGCGCTTCCTCCAGATTCAGCCCGCGGGGTGAGGGGAAGCAGCAATCCACTCAGCACTGCCAACAGACAGACGAGAGAGGCCTGCCTGATCCACCTCAAATGTGCGAAAGAGAAAAAATCCATGATTCCCAAGGAATGTACGCGGAGAGACCGATCCTCTCACGGGCCACGTCGAGCATGGAAATGGGAATAGCGAACGGTACCATACGCTCGCCATCGACACAACCACACAGTGTTCTGTTGCATGAGCGCCGCTACCCAACCACCGATTGCGGTGCGGTACCTCCTCGCCTCTACGCTCGCTGCGGCCGGACGGCCTTTTTGATCATCCTGCGGGTGTATTCTCTCCTTGTCCCAGACACGCAGCCATCGAAGCTCTGCTGTGCCGAAATAGTTTTCCGCAACTTGTGCAGGGATGCCCGCATGCCTATTCATCCCTGGTTACCGCTTCGGGGGCTCCTACAGGGGAAACCAGCTCATTTGCTTAGAAGCTCCCCGTCGTCGCTCCGAGGGAAGGCCCTCTCGACACGATTCTTGACGGGCTTGTTCATTTTTGAAAAAAGATCGGGGAAAGGAGGAGGAGGGGTTCGTCTAACACCTTAATAATCAAGGAGTTCAAATCCGCTGTGAAGACCCTAATGGCACTAGGATTGCACCCCTCGGTCCAGTTTGTCTTCCCTCAATATCCTGAGAAACCAAACGGAAGCGAAATCTGGTGCAAAGTGGCCAGGGGAGCTAGGTCGCATCTTTCGATGATCTGCTAAGGTTGTAACGTGCGGACCGACAAGAAACACCCTCAAAAAGCTGACAAAAATACTCCCTCCCGGGTGCAGAAACGGGGTATTGTCGGCTACAGCAAGAAAAGCGCGCTTCTCGAGGAAGCCATCACCCACATGAACGCCGGCAAGTACGGCCAGTCGTCCGCTGCGTTGAAAGATCTGCTCTCACTTGATCCTCACAACACGGAAGCTCGACGGCTCTTTGCCACGCTGCATCTACGACTAGGCAGTCTTGCCACGGCTCGGCAAGCATTTGAGTCCCTCACTAATGAAGCGATTGAGAGGCAAGACTTCTGGCTGGCCGAATCCTTGTTGCGCGAATACTTGGCTGCCGGACCTCGTTGCGTCCCGTTCCTCGAACTCTTGGCCCATGTATACGAGGAAAAGGGAGATGCCCTGGCCGCGGTGGCCGAATTGGGCAAGGCAATTGGCATTCTCATCGAGGGTCCAGACTCTGAAAATCCCAAGAAACCTTCTCAGCTCTATGCCAAAGTGAGAGAACTTGCGCCGGCCAGCTCTGAGGCCTTTCAGTTTGCCTCTCTCTTCGACATACAAACAGGTGAGCTTCTTGTGCCTCATCCGCTGGCTCCTGCCGCAGGGACGTCATTGGAAATCGACGCCTCGCAGCCCCAGGACAAAATCCTACCCTCCACTGAAGAATCTAGGGCTTCTGATGTGATGCCATGGGAACAGTTTGGTGGGGCTCCCCTATTGGGTAGTGGATCCGTTCTTGATCCGTCCGCTACCACTCAGCCTGAATCTGTATCAGATCACTTGGCGAGTCCCGCTCCTGCGCCAGATCTGACGGAACCTAGTGATTCGATCTTGGCGGAGGGGCCGTCAACGAGTCCCGCGGTACTTCCAGAGCCCGAAGTCCCAAGCCCGTCAGCCGCTGACTCCTCGTCCACGGTCCCATTTTCATGGAACACCGTCTTCGACGGCGCATTGAAGTTTGCCACAGGAACTTTGTCGTCGAGTTCGCCTGCCGCAGTCTCCAAACCGGATGCGACTTCACAGGATGCGAAGGACTTAGAATCAGTTCAACAAGAATCAGTGCCAGACTCAGAGCTCTCTGCCCCATCCATTCCATCAACTCCGGAACCGCCCGTCTCATTCAGCGATCCCGAGCCGTTGCCATCGGCTCATCCTTCGATCTTGAGTGAAGTGGGTGAATTGATTGCAGAAACAGATACGATCAGAGAGCCCGATCTGCCACAGCCAACTGAGATTCTTCTTTCGGAAGAACCCTTGCGGCCAGAGGAGCCACCGACTTTATCAAGCGCCATCCCAAATTCCTTCACGGTGGACCTTCCGGTGCCGCCTCTGTCAGAGCCGGTCGAACCCGCTCGTGAATCTGAACCAGTTTCGTTCCCGTCTCTTATGGAGCCGCAGCCCGTGGCGCCACTTCTGGAGGTCTCCGCTCCGGAGTCTTCATGTTCAACGGTAATCTCGGAGGCACCACCCGCGCCTGAACCGGTTTCCACAGAGCACCATGAAACACCCATCACACTGCACCAGACAGCCGAGGCTCCTCCGCTCTCCGCAGCGTCGAGCAATGCGCCATCGGCATCTCCTGCCTCGATGGATACATTGTCGCATCGGAGCACGGGCGAAGTCGGGGTTCAGTCACATCGTCCGTCTGAAAAGAAACGAAAATGGGACAAGAAGAAGGGGAACGCTCCAGTCGTTCCGCCGACTCCGTTACCGCTGGTTGAGGAACCGTCTGACGTGGTCGCCGAGCTGTCGCGTAGTGGTGGATGGGAATCGGCTCCCTCGGAATCGCTAGCCCCTGTCGTTGAAGCGGTAGCCCACGTCGTGGAAAAGGATGTTCTTCGGGAAGATACGAGACCGGAATGGGTTCGGGCGAGTGAATCGATCACGTTTGTGAATCCTAGCCCATCGTCTTCCGCAACGTGGCAGGATCCCGGCATCGAATCCACTCACTCGAAGCCAGAACCTGCACCCTCGGTCGCTGCGTCGGCTGTTGATGTTCTTTTTGACTCAACGGGAGCAAAAAGCCAGGTTCGCACGCAGGATCGTTTGGCGTCGCGAAGACCGCGTCCTCGGTTTGCCGCCAGAGTGGCGCGGGTTCGCATTGGCATCTCGTCGTTTATCGGGTCCTGTTTTTCGACGACGCGATCAATTGCCTTGTTGTGTTTGGGGTTGGCGTTCTTCGGCGTTGCGCTGGTGGCGGTCGGCATCGGGGCAGTTGGATTGGTCTGGATGGCGATGGAAGCTTCCCCGTCGCCGGTCTATCACAACCTGACACCGAGTCCTCCACAGGCACTCACGGATTCAAGGAAAAACGGGTATTTCTTGCTGCTCGGCTTCGACGCCTCTGCGGAACAGGATCCGCTCCAAGCGGGTTACGCGCGCAAGGTGGACGGGAGCGCTCTTCAAGTTGCGAGCGCCTGCATGCTCGGTGATGAGAGGAAAGAGACGACGACAGGGGCACCTGACAACGTGATCCGTGGATGGTTCACCAGTGCCGACCCGGTGGCACAGCTGAAG
>DASQFV010000177.1:0-5008 GCA_035632975.1 Nitrospiraceae bacterium | reverse complement strand
GCATGTTGTGCGTGCGCTCCAACCGTCGGATGTACCCGGCCAACGCCTCATAATCTTGTACTCCCCCTTCATGCAGGGTCTGGTAGTGAAGACACTCATCGCACCAAACGCGCAACTCTGTTTCATTACGCCAGCCCGCTTGCTGGAGACCTTCGAAGGCCCAGAGCCGAAACCCCTCTTCGCCCATCTCGGGCAAGGAAGCGCCGACGATCAGCGTGTTGCGAGTTTCCAGAATTCCCTGGTCCCGCAAATGATACAGTGCGGGCAGGAGCTTTCGACGCGTCAGATCGCCGGTCGCACCGATGATGACAAATACGTGGGGCTCAACCTGATGTTCCGACATCTGCAGGCTCCTCCACGTTTCATACGCGCGACGACGGGACAGTTCGCACCACTCCATCCCGTAGATCAATTACCGTGTGTGATGCTAGCTGAAGGGCGCGGAATAGCGGCTCGCTCTTCCATCCACTGGTAGAGCACCGGCAGTACAATAAGTGTCAGGAACGTCGAACTGACGAGTCCGCCGATCACAACGACGGCCAGAGGCCGTTGAACTTCCGATCCAATCCCATGGGCAAAGGCAAGCGGCACCAATCCCAGTAACGCGACCAGCGCCGTCATCAAGACGGGCCGGAGACGCATCACGCAACCGGTCATCACCGCCTGCTGAACGTCCTTCCCCTCCTGCTGGCGAAGCGCATTCATATAGGACACCAACACGATGCCGTTCAACACGGCCACGCCGAAGAGATTGATGAATCCGACTGAGGCCGGCACGCTCAGGTATTCCCCCGTCACCCATAAGGCGACAATTCCGCCGATGAGCGCAAACGGGAGATTGAGAATGATCAGTGCAGCCTGCTTGATCGAGGAGAACGACGAGATCAGGAGCAAGAAGATCGCGACAATGGTGATCGGAACAATGATCTGGATGCGGGCCATCGCCCGCTGCATATTCTCGAACGATCCGCCCCAGACGACAGTATACCCGTCCGGGAGCCGGACCTCCCGGGCCATCCGCTGCTGCGCCTCAGCCACAATACTCCCGATGTCCCGTCCGTGGGTATTGAAGCTGACGGGCAGGTACCGCTGGAGGTGATCGCGGTTGATACGCCCCGGTCCCTCGTGCATCCGGATGGTGCCGAGATCGCTGAGTGGAATGAAGGCCCCACTGCCGGCCGTGAGTCGAATGTTCCCGATGGTCTCGATGCTGTTCCGATCCTGTTCCGGAAACCGCACTGTCAAATTGAATCGTCGATTCTCTTCGTACACCCTGGTCGCGGCTTCTCCTCCGATCGCGATCGCGATGACCTCGCGCACGTCCGAGACGTTGATGCCGTGTCGGGCGATCTTGCTCCGATCGATATCGATCGTGATATATGGCTGGCCGAAGAGTTGCTCTACTTTTAAATCTTTGACGCCCCGAACCGTACCGAGGACGCCGGCGATCTCATCCGCCGTGTGACGCAGCTCCTCCAAGTCTGGCCCGAACAGCTTGACGGTCGCCTCCGTGCGCACCCCCGAAATCAATTCGTCCACCCGTTGCTGGATCGGCTGGCTGATCAGAAAATTGGCGCCGGGCACCCGTGCCAGCCGCTCGCGGACTCGCTCTTTCAACTCCGCCATGGTGGAAGCCGTCGTCCACTCCTCAATCGGACGCAAAGCCGCGACGGAATCGCTTTCGTTCGGCTCTTGCGGGTCGGTCGCCAATTCCGAGCGTCCGATCTTGGACACCATCATCTTCACTTCGGGAAACTCCAGCACCGCCAGCTGCACCTCGCGTTCGATCTTGATCGATTGCTCCAAAGAAATGCTCGGCAAGCGGATCGTGAGGGGGGCCATCGTGCCTTCATTCAGAATAGGGACAAACTCCGACCCCAAAAAAGGAAAGAGCGCAATACTTCCTGCCAGCGCGAGTACGGTGGCTGTCAGTACCACTATCCGATGTCCTAACGCCCAGCGCAGCACGGGAAGATAGGCGCGCTTGGCCCATCGGAGCGCCAGGGGATCGGTGTCGTTGTGCCCTGCCCGCAGAGTCAGAGAACACAAGACCGGCGACAGCGTGACCGACAGAATGAGCGAAACCATCAGGGCAACCATGATGGTATAGGCCATCGGCTTGAACATTTTGCCTTCCATGCCTTGGAAAGAGAGGATGGGCATAAAGACGATGATGATGATCAGAATGCCGAAGACCACGGGGCGGGCGACCTCCCGAGCGGCATTGAGGATGAGGGCCTGTCGGGGTAGGCCCTGGTGACGGGGATCCGATAGATGCCGGTGGATGTTTTCCACCACCACTACAGAGGCGTCGACCATCATGCCGATGGCGATGGCCAGGCCACCCAAGGACATCAGATTGGCAGTGAGATCGAACTGATCCATCACGAAGAACGTCACGAGCGGCGTCACGATGAGCGTCGCCGCCACGATCAAGGCGCTCCTGGTATCGCCCAAGAACACAAACAGTACGATCACCACCAGGAGAATACCCTCGCCTAGCGCCTTATAGACGGTCGTCAACGCGGCGGAGATCAATTCGATACGATCATAAAAGGGAACGATCCGCCATCCTGCCGGCAGCAGCCCCTTGTCCTGGATCTCGGCGATCTTGACTTTGAGGCCTTCCACGACGTCGCGGGCGTTTCCACCGCGCAGCATGAGCACGATCCCTGCCACCACCTCGCGCTCACCGTTCAGGACGGCAGCGCCATGGCGAATGGCATGGCCGATCTGTACATGGGCGACGTCGCGTATGTGCACGGGAGTGCCGCCCGCTTCCTTGACGACGATGTCCTCGACGTCGCTGAGCTTCCTAATCATCCCCACGCCGCGGACGATGTACTTTTCGGCATGTTTCTCCAGCACGTTGCCAGCGGCATTCGCGTTGTTCTTCGCCACGGACGCAAACACCTCGTCCAGCGAGAGAGCGTATTTGCGCAACAGTTCCGGCTCGACGAGCACCTGGTACTGCTTGACATACCCACCATGCGAGTTGACGTCGATCACTTCAGGGACGCCCTTGAGCAACGGCCGGATGACCCAGTCCTGCACAGTTCGCTGTTCGATCAATTCGTGTTCCACCGAGGCGGCATCCAGACCGGCATGCGGAGGGCCCTCCAGATAGTATTGATACACCTCTCCCAGCCCGGTGCTGTTCGGCGTCATCATCGGTTCGGACCCGGGCGGTAAGTGCTCCCGCACTTCGATCAACCGTTCGAGCACGAGTTGGCGGGCAAGGTTGATGTCCATCCGATCGTCGAACACCACCGTAATCAACGACAATCCTACTTTGGTGAGCGAGCGTAAGTCCGTCAGATGCGGAACTCCGGTGACTTGTTGCTCGATGGGAAACGTCACCAGCCGTTCGACTTCTTCGGGGGACAAGCCGGGCGCTTTCGTGACGATTTGCACGAGCACGCTCGTCACATCCGGAAACGCGTCGATCGAAATCGTGCGGAAGGCATGGAGCCCCACAAGGGTAAGAAGACCGGCAAACGTGAGGATTAGCCAGGGGCGACGCAGAGAAAACTCGAGAAGTTTGTCGACCATGGCTCAGTCTTTGGGCTTCAACAGCTCAGATTTCAAGATAAAGGCGCCTTCCCTGACGACCGCTTCCCCTTCCCGCACCCCTTCGAGGGCCTCGGCGAAGGTCCCGTTCTTTTCGCCTAATCTGATCGTCCGCGCTTCAAAGACGCCGGCTTCCTTCTGCACAAATACGAAGATGCGATTCCGATCATGCTGAACGGCTGCTTCGGGAACGACGAGGACATCCGGGGCAGCTTCTGACGAGACGCGGATCGTTGCGAACATTTCCGGCTTCAGACGACCGGTGGGATTCGCCAAGATGAGGCGCACCTGCATGGTCCGCGTAGCGGTGTCCAGGACGTCGCCGACATACGAGACTATCCCCTGGAACACTTCGTCAGGATAGGCAGCCACACGGACCTCGACCGGCTGATTCGGAACGGAGGTCGCGCGGCTCACATAGGAGATATCTTTTTCCGATACATTGCCCACCACCCAGACCGTCGAGAGATCGGCAACCACAAAAATTTTTCGGTTGGTTTCGACCACCTCGCCTTTGGTGAGATTTCGCGCGATCACCCGACCGGCAAAGGGCGCCACAATGGGAACGTGCGAGCGGATCGTTTGAGTCCGCTCCAGGGTTCTGATTTCCTTGTCGTCCATGCCTAACAACCGGAGTCCTTCGCGCGCCTCCTGAGCTTCGGCACGGATACTGAGCATCTCTCCTTCGCGGCGCTGCGCCTCCGCCTGGCCGATGACTTTCTCTTTGAAAAGAAACTCCGCCCGCTGATAGGCCTGCTCCGCCACGTGTCGCCGTGCCCGGGCCTTTAGATATGCAGACTGGGCTAGTCCGAGATCACTGCTATGGAGCACCGCCAAGAGCTTATTGTGCACGACCGCCTGTCCAAGTTCGGCATGCACCTCGGCCACCCGCCCACGCACGAGGGTCGTAATATTCGCCAACGCATGTTCGTTCGGCCGTACGACGCCTGGAAAGGTACGGTAGGTACGAAATTCCGTTCGTCTGACCGGCTCCACCGTCACACCGGACCGGATGACTTCTTCTGGCGGGAGCCGAACAAGACGTGCCTCGTCCGACGAACGTTTCTCTCCGCTCTCCTCCGCCGGGGCCGGCGCACGGTCACAGCCAGTGGAGGACGCCAACAGAAGCATGCCGAAGAAGACCCTCCACGTCACACTCAGACGGTTTCGCAGGCGCGCATGAGGCTCGCATCGATTCGTACATCGGCCGGGAGAAATGACCATGCCGTTCATCTGTCCTTTTCGCAATTAGCAGAATGCTGAAAAAGTCCGCCAGCTTCGTTCTCGCTTCGCTCAGAAGCTCAACGTACCGAAGCGTACGCCTCGCCTCTTCTCTCGCTGCGGCCCTGCTTGGGACTAGGCGCGTCTCGGGGCGCAAGGTTGGGCGGGTGAGAAGTCTGGACTTTTTGAGCATCCTGCGTGGTGGTCGCCTGTTGTC
>DASQFV010000176.1:0-18875 GCA_035632975.1 Nitrospiraceae bacterium | reverse complement strand
ACTGTTGTGCCGGATCTTGCGCTGAGCGGATGGAAGGGACTTGTCACCTTCGACGCCGGGGTGGGGGCAGGATTCTTCAGCAGGTACAAGTTCGGCGAGCAAGACTTCGGGGGGCCGGTTCAATTCATCGCGACCATGGGGGTTCGCGTCAATCCATTTTCTCACGCCTATACCGGCTTTCGCGTGCAACACTTCTCCGATGCCTGCATATACGGACCGTCCAGTCTTGGCGTGGACCTGTATATCGTAGAACTTGGATACCGGTTCTAACCCGACGTCGCCGGATCGGCGATCCCTTCGAACAAATCTGGTCTGTCTGGTTGATCTGGTTTGTTTGGTTTGTCTCGTTCGTTTCGTTCGTCCGGTCGGTCAACCAGATGAACCAGACAAACCAGATAGACCAGACAAACAAAACAACGATCTTCTTTTGCTGGAGGACTTTTTCAGCCTCCTGCTATGGCTTCCACCCTGACAACACACACCTCTGCGCAATCAGCGGCGTGAAGCTCCCCACATCTTCTGAAACCCTTGTCATGACCTCATCCGCCAGTCCCTGATCCTCAAAACATTCGTAGACATCATCGAGAAAACCGCCCCGGAGCAGCGGATGGTGGAGAAACGCCGGACCGGCGCCAGTCGCCACGTCCAACGGATACTCGGTCACGGCAATGCGCGCGAGATCAAGCCGATCCAGCCATCCTCGAACGGCTTCTGCTGACGGCCGTTCGGAGAGATAGGCTTCTAACCGACGGCGTTCCGCCAGGAGACCACGGACCTCCATTTCCTGATCGATCCGACGCCAGAGTGAATCGAACGTACCGAGCGAAGGAAAGGTCAGCACCAGTTGGCCGCCTGGCTTGAGATGTTCCACCAAGCCCTGGACAGCTTGGAAACGGTTGGGACGGAAAAACATGACGGAGAGATTGCCGGTGATGCGGTCGAAACAGGGCAGGTGCGGAGGCAGAGCGCGCATATCCAGGCATTCGAACCGTAGCCACGGGAGTTGCGCTCCTTGGATCACTCGCGCATTCTCGACCTGACGCCCACTGAGATCGATAGCCAGGACCTGCCCGGTGGGCCCCACCTGTTCTGCCAGGTAGAAGGCCGGAATCCCGTGGCCGGAGGCAATATCGAGGATGAAGGCTCCAGGACAAAGATCCAGATGCTGCAGCAACGATTCGGCGAAGGGGGTGGACCAGTAGTCATGGGTCGGAAGAGGCCAGCGAAGCCTCACATCAGGCATAGGATACTCCGACGCCCTGCCAATGCGCACCAGCCATTTCACGAAACATCGATGATGACCCAGGAATTCTTCGCATGATTCTTCAGTGGACCGCAGTGGGGATGAATTCACCGCAGATTCTGCAGGCGGCTTACTGCGAAGACTTGGGCTGGCGTTTTGGATGCAGGCCCTTGTCGCTCTTGCTCATCGGCCTGCTGGACTCGCCCTCAGAGAGAATGTCCTCAATCTGGGATTCGCTGCACGTGAGATTGCCGTCGGCTGGTAGCTGTGACGGTGCTTCGGCCGGCTTGGCTGCGGCATGAACCTTCTTATCTTTTGCATCGGCCGGCATGTTGGCTGTTTTCTTTCTCAGTGAGTGTGTTCCGCCGGCAGCGTCACATTATCGAGCACGATTGAGGGAATACGATCCGCCCGGCGCCAGCACCCTGATGGCGCGCTGCAGATCATCCACATGCTGCTGCATCTCCGCCAGCGTCTGATCAATTTTCTTGCTGGAGCAGTGCCGCAGCGAATGGATGCTCGCTCCCGTCCAGAGTCGAACGGTTTTTCTTGACGGTGCATTCAGCGTCAACACATAGACTTGCGTGGTGTTCTTCATACGATCCCCCCTGATGCTGGTTACCCATGGCGTGGACGGCTCCTCGACGAATGCACTACGGACCCGCCCGCATCCTCTCAGATTGCGCAAAAGCCAGCGAGCCCCTCACTCAAGGCCATGATCCTGTTGTTCAATCGGTCTTTGCGGCCATTAACTCGCATTATTCATGACGGTTCGTTGCGAAATCGCTGAGCCGCGTCGCGAGAGCAGCGCGCGGAGCCCTGAGGCCCCGATGCGTACTCGTGTAGTACGTTGAGGGTCCGAGGGGCGAGCCCGCTGGCCGTAGCAGCGGATCGGCGATTGCAGCAGAAGCGCTCATGAATAATGCGGGTTAAGCCACCGCGGTCACGGCTGCCGTGCCCTGAGGAGGCTGGGCCGCTGCGGCTGGCGCCGTCAGCATGGACGCCTTCAGCTCATCAATCGCCCTCTCAACGTCTGCTTCCGTCGATCCAAACCGGTCTCCCATCACCTTCAGGGCCTGATTGATCGCTTTCTTCATCTTCGTGATCTGTTCTTCAGGTGTCATCGCGTCTCCCCTTCATAGGTTGGGGGTCAGAAACACTCTGGCATCGGAGCGGCGGCGACTGGGGAATCAAACGCGCAGGAAGGAAGCACGAGGCGCGAGGGATGGGACAGTCAGCGAGGCTCAATACAGCACCTGCCTATGCTAGACGCCATGGAGGGCCCGGTCAAGCGGTATTACGCGCGGCTGGAATACACAACGCGTTCTGATTTTGGCAAAAGCTGTTACGCTCACTTCGTTGCGGCCGCCTGTATTTTTACCTCAACCGAGTGCTCCTGACGGTCGTCCACAAGCGGAATAACCTTATCGTGTCGGTCGACGCCATCGACAATCACGCTCATCTCGCCGTTCCCGTCGCGCGTTTGCAGGACGGTAATATGGTAGACGGTTTCCCGGTATCGGTAGTGCAACGTGAACCCCTTCCAATCCGCGGGGAGACAAGGAGCAAGCCGTAGCTTGTCGACTTCAAGCTTCAACCCAAGGAGTGATTCCACGATAAGCCGATACATCCAGCCTGCCGAACCCGTGTACCACGTCCATCCACCGCGGCCGGTGTGCGGCGAGAGCGCGTAGACATCGGCTGCGACGACGTACGGTTCTACTTTGTAGGTCGCAATGCTCTCCGGAGACTTCGCATGGTTTATCGGGTTGATCATGGCGAACAGTTCCCACGCGCGCCGTCTGTCTCCCAATGCGGCGAATGCCATCGCCGCCCAGATCGCCGCATGCGTATACTGCCCCCCGTTCTCTCGCACCCCCGGGACGTACCCTTTGATATAGCCAGGATTCAAATTTGACTTGTCGAACGGCGGATCCAACAGTTGGATCAGCGCATGGTCCCGGCGAACGAGGCGCCGATCCACCGCATCCATGCCCATGCGTGAGCGCGTGGCATCCCCCGCACCGGAGAGCACCGACCAGCTTTGCGCAATCGAATCGATCTGGCATTCAGGATTACTCGCCGACCCAAGTGGCGAGCCATCATCAAAGTAGGCACGGCGATACCACCCTCCATCCCAGCCATGCTGCTCGATATTCTGGCGCATTTGCGCCGCTTCACTCTGGCAACGTTGAGCGAAGGACAGGTCACCACGCAGGCGTGCCATCTCAGTGAACTGCATGAGCACGTCATACAGGAAAAATCCCAACCAGACGCTCTCGCCTCTGCCTTGATCGCCGACCATGTTCATGCCGTCGTTCCAGTCACCGGAGCCGATGAGTGGGAGGCCGTGCTCCCCACGTGTAAGGCCTTTCAGAATGGCTCGCACACAGTGTTCGTACAAACTGGCCGCTGTTGCAGACCGGCCGGGTAGATCGTAATACGAGTCCTCCTCCTGGTTGACCGGACGGCCTTCGACGAAGTAGATGGGTTCATCCAAGACCCCGCTGTCCCCTGTACTCAGTACGTAGCGGCATGTCGCCTGGAGCAGCCAGAGGTAATCATCCGAACAGCGTGTACGCACGCCCCGGCCTGAAGGGGGATGCCACCAGTGCTGGACATCACCTTCCGGAAACTGTCGGGCTGCGGACGTCAGAAGATGCTTGCGCACAAGTTGCGGCTCGGTGTGGATGAGCGCCATCGAATCTTGAAGTTGATCGCGGAAACCGAAGGCCCCTCCCGATTGATAGTATCCGCTCCGCGCCCACAGACGGCACGCGAGCGTTTGGTACAAGAGCCAGCCGTTGGTCAGCACATTCAATGACTGATCTGGTGTCACCACATTCAGAGCGCCAAGTGTGTGTTTCCAGTACTGCCAGACCATTTCGAGCGCGCTGCGCGCCGCGGCAGATCCCCGAAAGCGGCGCACAAGATTCCGGGCATCTTCGGCATCTCGCCCGACGCCGAGCCTGAAGATAATCTCACGCTCTTGCCCGTCGGCCAACTCGAATGGCACGTGGATTGCGCCGCAGGGATCGAGCCCGGCTCCCACTTTGCCCGACAGCCGCACCCGAGTCATCGCGGCCGGACTGCTAAGCGTACCGTTTCGCCCAATGAACTCAGTCCGGTCGCCACTGATGGTCCGAGTCGTCTCGTCCACGTCGAAGAAGGCAATCCGGCCGGCAAACTCCGTGTGATAGGGATTTCGCGCGAAAAAGGAACCGCTCTTGGAATCTAGTTCGGTCACGACATGCATCACCGATTTTGGCCGTAGATCTCCCAGCACCCATTCCACATAACCCGTCGCGGACAGCTTGCGCGATCGGCCCGACTCGTTCCGCACCTTGAGCACCATGAACTTGATCGGCGCATCCAGCGCCACGTACACCCACAGCTCCGAGCGGATACCGCGCTCCGTGTGCTCGAAGACGCTATAGCCGAAGCCGTGCCGGCTGACGTACGGTGTCCCCCCGCGCCTGGGCAGGGGCGCGGGAGACCAGAAGTGACCCCTCTCTTCGTCACGGAGATACAAGGCTTCTCCGCTCGCATCGCTCACCGAGTCGTTGTCCCACGGAGTGAGACGGAATTCATGCGCGTTTTCGCTCCAGGTATAGGCCTGGCCGTTCTCCGAAATGACGGTGCCAAAGTTCGGATTCGCCAGTACATTCACCCACGGTGCCGGCGTCACATGCCCCTGTGCGGTCGTGATGACATACTCGCGGCCATCAGGCGTGAATCCTCCCAGCCCGTTGAAAAAGGTGAGATCGTGCCGCGGCAACGCAGCGGATGGCAAGGGTTCAGCGCGGCGGGTTCGGGTTGGCGTCAGGCGCGGTACGGTGACTTCCCCATGGCCGCGACGGGTGATCTGGTCCGCCAGCGATCCCCGCCTGTCGGTGATGATGGCGCGAGCGACCGATTGGAGCAGAATGCGGTCTTCGTTCGATATCTGGTCAAAAGGACGGACGAAGATGCCGCCCGGCCGATCAATCACATGCGCTTCGAGGCCTGCGGCAATCAGCCCCATGATTTGCTCGTGGAGTAGTTGCCGGTAACCGGCATGATCTTCGTTCCAAATCACCAGATCCACGGCCAATCCCTTGGAGCGCCAATACGCGTGAGCCTGAACGAGCTGGCGCACCAGATCGATATTGGCCGGATCTCCGATCTGCAGCAGCACGATCGGCAGATCGCCTGAAATGGCATAGCCCCAGAGCCCGGATTGCCCGCGGCGGTTTTTAATCAGGTCGCCCGGGTCAGCCCGCAGGGAGGAATTGGCATAAAGGACAGAGTTGGCCAGGCGGCCATAGAGCTGCGCGTCAGCCTCTGTGGCATTCAGCTGACGCATGACCACCTGGCTATGGGTCCACGCCAGATCGAAGACACGATCGGCGAGACGCCGATCGCGGTATTTCTCGACCAGCCCCAGGCAGACGTCGTGGGTATCGCCGACCCCGGACACCATATCTATCGTGGCCGATTCTTCCGGATCCAAAGTGATCCGACATCGGATGGAGACAATCGGATCGAGCACAGAACCCTCGCTGCCCGAGAGCGCAGCAGCATCGTGCGTCCCTTGTTGCGCGCCGGAGCTGCTCATGGCTTGCGGATCGGCGGCAGTGCGACCACGGCCGATGAATTGGAGGCGATCCGTCTCGTAGGACATCGTTCCGATGTCCGCTCCATGCACGGTCATGAGATGACACATCCATGGCGAGGGCTCACCGAGGGAGCGGGGGCGGCGAGTACAGAGAATCGCTTGCCGCTCGGGAATGATCTCGGTCTGCACAAAGAGATTGCTGAACGCCGGATGCAGGGCGTCCGCGGCAGAGGAGGCGAGCACGACCTCCGCGTAACTCGTGATCTCGATCGTTCGGCTGATCCCCGAGCCGTTGGTGATGCGGGTTCGGCGCAGTTCGATGTCATCTTCCGGCGACACCACGATCTCGGTATACGTCTCGATATCGTGGTCACGCCTGCGAAACTCAGCCCGTCCCTCAGAAAATATGACTTCGTAGTTCTCCGGCGTCTGGAGCGTCGGCTGATAGGCCGTGGACCAGAATTTCCCGCTCCCCACGTCGCGGATGTAACAGAACGTGCCCCAGTGGTCGCGGGTACTGTCCTCGCGCCAGCGTGTAACGGCCTGGTCCTTCCAACGACTGTACCCACCGCCCGCGCTCGTGATCATCACGTGGTATCGGCCGTTGGACAACAACTGCACCTCCGGTATAGGAGTGTGAGGGCCGCTGAACCGGCGCACCGGCATCTCGGTATCACCAAAGGTCGTACGTAGGTCGGAGAGCTCCACGGTGTGTGTATAGGATACCGTCGCCTTTGGAATCCGCTCCTGAAGCAACAGTATGGTCGCCTGGAACAGCGGTTCCGACTCGAATCGCTTCTGCATCGGACGGTCCAGGAGCAGATGGGCCAGAGAGAGCAAACTCATGCCCTCGTGATGGGCCATGTAGGACCGAATCACCGCACTCGATTGTCCGCGTGGGAGACGAGAAGACGTATAGTCGATCGCTTCATACATACCGAATGGTCCTTCAACCCCTTCAGCCGCGAGTCGCTGGAGATTCAGGCACGCCTCCTCTGGCGCTACCATGAGCGCAAGCGTCGAGGCATAGGGCGCAATGACCACATCATCGGCAAGCCCACGTTTGAATCCCAGACCGGGCACGCCAAAGGCGCGGTATTGGTAATTAAGATGTACATCGATGGTGTTGTAGCCGGATTCAGAAATCCCCCACGGGACGCCGCGCTGCCGTCCATACTGGATCTGTCTCTTCACCGCCGCCTGGCAGGTCTGGTCGAGCAGCGTGTGCTCGTATGTCGGCATCACCAGTAACGGCATGAGATACTCGAACATTGACCCGCTCCACGACATGAGCACCGGTTCTCCACCGACGGTCGTGAGGAGTCGCCCGAGAGCAAACCAGTGCTCCTGTTGCAGTTGTCCCTGTGCAATCGCCACGAAACTGCACAATCTCGCTTCCGAAGCCAGCAGATCGTAGTAACTCGAGTCCCGCCGGCGCTCGGAGACGTTGTAGCCGATAGCCAGCAGATGACAGCCCTTGTCGAACAGGAAATCATATTCCACACTGGCAAAGTTACTGGCTTGATGCGCCAGTCCTTCGACAGCCGCGATGCGTTCTCTGGCGCGCTGGCTGGCTTTCGCAATAAGTCGTTGCAGGTCGCCGGTCCACATGTTCTCCCCGTGTGTCGCCTCTGAGCCCAACCGATGTTCAATTGCCGGCAGACAGGCCACGTCAAGGCGCGCCAATTCTCGCAGCGTGGGGATCTTATCGATGTCGCCACATTCGCTGAGCCGATTCTCCGAAGCTGACAGCAATGCCCAGGGTGCGAGAAACGTCAGGTCATCGAGTGCATCCCGGCATTGTCGGGTGAGTGAGCGCGCCCACCAGGTCGCTTGGCTCTCGGGGGCAGCCTTCAGGCTAGCGAGCACCTCCTCGGTGCTTGTCGCCAGCCGGTTAAGGCAGAGCCACGCTTCCGTGAGCGTAGTCGGCCTGGAATCGTAGGCAAACTCCAGATGCTGTTGAAGTTGAGCGAGTTGGGCCGAAGTGGTTTCCCCTACAGCGTCCTCAAGGACCCTAATGGTGTCGCTGAGCCCGTCAAAGAACCGCGACCCCAGGATCTTCTGATCAGGAAGCGCGAGCAGGCCCGGCCGCAGTGTCAGCAGATGGCCCGCAAGGTTCCCGCTGTCTACCGTCGACACATAGGCCGGGAGCAACGGTTTCAAAGATTGCGTGTCGTACCAGTTGTAGAAGTGGCTTCGGTGACGTTCCAACCCTTCCATCGTGTGGAACGCATTCGTCGTGCGTTCGATGAGTTGTCCGGCCGACATGTAGCCGAAGTCGTACGCGGACAAGTTTGCGAGCAGCGCGAGTCCCATATTGGTCGGCGACGTGCGATGCGCGACCACGGCAACGGGATGCTCCTGATAATTATCCGGCGGGAGCCAATGATCGTCCGGACCGACGAACTCTTCGAAGAACGCCCAGGTCTTTCGAGCAAGCTTCCGGAGAAAGATCGTCTCGCCGCCAGTCAGATACGCTCCGCGCCGAGTGATCGGTTGGCTGATCCACCACGCGATCGCGGGGGAAGCACACCAGAGGCCCAAAATGGGCATAGCCACTTCAAACGCGCCCGGCGCCGACAGCGTCAGATAGATCACCGCGGCAACGGCAAGAACCGGCCCGATCCACATCGTCCGACAGAAGGCGACGAAGTCTATGCGGCGATGACGGTCCTGATTGCTTGACGGACTCCATTCGAGCAGTAGTGTCCGCGTAACCAGCATCCGCCAGATCGTGCGCGCGATCGCATCGAGACTGAAGAACGCCTCGTAGGGAAGGAACGCGACCGTCAACACCGCCTGAACGACGTGCCGGCCGGCCGCGCGTTGCACGGCAGCGAAATGCTGCTCCGGCAACACATCCTCCGGCTTCTGAAACAGATCCAGAATAGAGCCAAGCAACGGAGGAATCACGATGATTCCGATCACCGACAAGGTCCACAACCAGAACGGTGACAAGACCGTCCAGCCGAGCAGTAGCATAAGGGTCAACCCAGACGGGACAAGACTACGCCGAAGGTTGTCGAAGAGCTTCCATCGAGACAGTCCGGAGAGCGGATTCTTGTGACGCCGCGCTTCTGGACCGCGAACGCGCGGCAGCAGCCATCCTGCAAGCTGCCAATCCCCACGGATCCAGCGGTGCCGCCGGCGCACATCTACAATGTAGGAAGAGGGATTCTCCTCGTACAACTGCACATCGCTCAACAGCCCCGCCCGCGCGTAGCACCCTTCCAGAAGATCGTGGCTGAGAATCCGGTTCTCGGGATAACGACCCGCGAGTACGCGTTCGAACGCGTCCACCTCATAGATCCCCTTGCCGATGAACGAGCCTTCACCGAACAGGTCCTGGTAGATATCGGAGACAGCGCGCGTATAGGGATCGATTCCTGGCTCACTCCCGTTGAGTCGCGCATAGTGCGACCGGTTCGCGCCTGTCAGGCTCACTGCCACTCGTGGCTGCAGGATGCCGTATCCTTCGCAGACCCGCTGCTTGTGTTCATCGTACTGAGGACGATTCAGCGGGTGCGCCATCGCTCCCACGAACTGCCGCGCTGCATCACGCGGCAGTTGTGTATCCGTGTCGAGGGTGATCACGTATCGCACGTTCGATAGCACCGCAGTCTCACCGACGACGAGTGCAAAGCGATCCCCTGTTTTATTCAGCGTTCCGCCGCGCAGAAATGCATTCAAATCCGCAAGCTTCCCTCGTTTCCGCTCGTATCCCATCCAGATCCGCTCACCAGGATTCCACCGGCGCGGGCGATGAAACAAAAAGAACGCATCGCGTGTCGCCTCTCTGTATTTTCCATTCAGCTCTTCGATCCTCTTCTGGGCCAGCCTCAACAGGGGCTCGTCTTCCGGAAGTGTTTCCTCGTGCGCGTCTTGAAAATCGGTCAACAGCCCGAAGTGCAGGTGGTCGTCTCGATTGCCCAGGAACCGGACTTCGAGCGCCTCGATCAGCTCCTCGATGTTGTCAACGCTGCTCAGCATAGTCGGAACCACCACCAGCGCTCGCGACTCCGGGGGAATGCCATTGGAGAAGTCCATTCGCGGCAGCGCATGCGGCGTCACCCCCACTGTCGCAAACCAATTCACCAGCGCGACCGCCAGTTGACTTGTACAGAGTAGTGACAGGATACCGATCAGACCGAGTAACCAACCTTCTTTGTGCTCGGCATACACCAGCGCCAGTAAGCCGCCGGTGAAGAACCCAGTCATCAAGACGATCGTGCCGAGATAGTAGAGCAACGGAAATCGGCCGCTTGTTTGCTGAAGCGCGTCAGATATGGAGAGGCGCACCTCCGCCTTTCGTTCGAGCTGGGGTACTCCCTTGTCGATCAGGTAGAAACCAACATGTGTTTCCCGACCGTCGCCGCCGTTCCTGCCCACACCCTGCTGCGCCAGGTGAATCGCGTGGCGAGCCACTTCGCGTTCCGAGAGCCGGCTGCTCCTCGCCATCTTCTCCACCGCGTGACGGTAGCGATCGCGCGTGGCAAAATCCATCTTGCCGTAGGCTGCAGCGGGATCCTCACGCAGCGTCTTCTCGACCACGCTCATCGTCTCAACGAAGTCGCGCCAGTCCATCGCCCCCAGAAATCGGAGACTACCGATGCTGTTGCTGATGGAGACCTGGTCGACGGCCTGCTGTTGGTTTTCCGACTGCACCGACTGCTCAATAGTCAGGCCGGACTCGGAGAGCCGCTGCTCGATCCAGGTGAGCGGCAATGCCAAGGCGGGACTCTGTCCCTGCAGCCGGCGCGCGAACTCCGCCACAAATGCACTCGCCATCGGCGGGCTCGACCGCGCCATGTCCGCGATCACCAGAATCAGACTCTTCGGATCCTTCTCGGCGATCTCCATCATCTGATCCGCCCAGTAGTCGGCGCGATTGCGGTCGATCCTGTGGGCGGCGATCCGCGTTGCAGCGCGCCGGAGATTCTCGATCAGCGCCAGGCGGAGCATGATAGGGATGGCCCATAATTCTCCTAACGTGAGGGCTGTGACCGTCTGATAGGCGGCAACGAAACTGCGGAGGCTTCCCGGATCGACTCGTCCATCGCCGTGTGAAATCGTCTCGAGCGCAATGTCATACACGCGCGGAAGCCCAGCCGTTGAGCCATTCAGAATGCAAGGCAGCTCCTGGCTGTACCCCTTGGGCAAGTGTCTCTTGGCCATGCGGATCTGCTCTTCGATGAGATAGAAGTTGTCGAGCAGCCATTCCCCGGCCGGCGTAATCCGGCGGTTCGCCTTCACCGCCTCTGCCAACAGATCACGCACTCCGATCAGGACACCTTCATTCTCAGCCAGCCTGCTCAGCAACTGGTCCGGAGCGTGTCCCGGACTCAACTGGTGCAGACCAGCAAGGGTCTTCCCATGCAGCTCCATTTGGTCGCCGCTGAATAGTTCCGAACGCAGCGGTGGCTCGCCACCGGCGTACTTTTCCGCCAAGTCGTTTTCGGGGAAGCTTGCCCTGAAATGGAGCAAGCTTCCGAGATTGATCTTGCTGCTTACCTTCACGTGTAAGGTCTCTTTCTTGAGGCGAGATCCCGCGAACCAGCTTACAACCAGGATGGCGGCTACGGATTGCCTCTCTTCGGCGATTCTTGCCGAGCGCAACGCTCGCTTCGAGACGAAGCTCTCAAGACCAGCGTGTGTATCGACATCCACTGCGAACCAGAAGATCGCGCGCCGGCGAGTAGACTGGAATGGGCAGCGGCGGCACTGCTCCCTTGGATAGTTGATGCTGGCGAAACGTGCTCAGCGGCAGATTCACACCAGACCGTCAGACCAAGGATTTCTCGTTCGCCGTGGCCTGGTACGAGAGGAAGTCTCATACCATGCACCTGACGGATCGGAGGTGATATAACGCGTGATTATATCAGTCTAGTGGCGCAAGATCTTCGCCCAACTCTATCCAACCAGACGGATGGTAGTCTGGTCAAAATTGCTCACGAGCGCGCCGGCTGGCGTCGATCTCCGAATATAAGCTACCGAGCCATGACTGTCCCTTTGCAAGGCTGACCTTTTCTTGACAGAACACAGAGGGAGTTGGTAGAAGGACTCGGCGCTAAGGGTGCGAGCGGGTCCGGGCCGCATGGGAGAAACCGATCTGTGTCTGATGTATCATCTCTGGAAGCGGAAGTGGCAAAACTCATTGTGCGGACACTCACTCTAAAAGTTGACCCTGCACAGATTCAGCCGGAGGAACCTCTCTTCGGTGACGGTCTGGGCCTTGATTCGATTGACGCGCTCGAACTGTCCCTTGCGATCTCTCAATCCTATGGGCATCAGATACGTTCAGATGATCCAGACACTGTCGCCACCTTCGCCTCACTCCGTTCGCTCTGTCAGTCGATCGAGAAACATCGCACGAAATAGCAGCATGTGGCTCTATGAACACCGCCGCGTTGCTAGGCCTCTACCACACTGACAGAGTGTTGGCTTGGGAGAACGGCCACCCGATTACCTATGGCCACTTTCTTTCAGATGTGGGAGCCCTCGTTGACCTGCTTCCTGAAAGACCTACGGTCATTAACCTGGCTGATGACCGCTATCGGTTTTTGGTCGGGTTCGCCGCTGCCTTGGTCCGAGGACAGACCACGCTGCTTCCTCCTAGTCGCGCGCCGGGCGCCTTGGCCCAGTTAGTTCGAGAATATGGCAGCAGCTATTGCCTGGTAGATGGCACTGAACAAGTTGAACAACTCCCCTCCTATCAGATCCCAAAGGGTACAGGGAGTCCGACCGACAAGGCGAAGGTTCCCCAGATCCCCATTGACCATCCAGCCTTGGTGGCCTTTACATCAGGCAGCACGGGGAGCCCTCATCCACATTCCAAAACTTGGGGCTCCCTGGTCGCAGTCGCTCGGAGTACAGGAACCCGGCTGGGGCTCAAGACTTCCGATCAGATGACCGTGGTGGCGACAGTTCCTCACCAGCACATGTACGGGATCGAAGCCTCCATGATGCTCCCCATTCAACATGGAATGGCGTTCCATGTGGGACGGCCGCTGTTCCCTGAAGATGTGCGGTTAGCGTTGGCGGATGTTCCATCACCGCGCATGCTTGTCACCACGCCCTTGCACATCCGGGCTTGTGTCACCGCTCGCTCGCGGCTGCCCCCCGTGGAGTGCATTCTCTCTGCGACCGCAACCCTCCCTAGCTCGTTGGCGAAACAAGCCGAGACCTTGTTCCAAACCAGTGTCTATGAGGTGTACGGGTTCACGGAGGCGGGGAGTATCGCGACAAGGCGGACTGTCGCCGAGGACACCTGGCACGTGTTGGATGGTATCACGCTGCATCAGGAGTCAGCTGGGTGTTCCCTGCAAGCGCCTTACTTGCGTGGGCCGATCCCCTTTCCCGATCTGGTGTCGCTGCTAGGGCCACATCGGTTCGTGTTGCATGGACGTGGCACGGATCTGGTGAACATCGGTGGGCACCGGGGTTCGTTAAGCGACCTGAACCAGAAACTGAACGAGATCGAGGGTGTGCAGGATGGAACGTTCTTCCTCCCGGATGAAATGGGAACCTCAGTCACACGTCTGATCGCTTTCGCTGTTGCGCCTGGAAAGGCTGCCGAGCACATTCTGTCGGCGCTTCGAACAGTCATTGATCCTGTGTTTCTCCCCAGACCGCTTCACCTGGTTTCCCACCTTCCCCGTAACGAGACCGGCAAGCTCACGAGAGAGGCTTTGCTCGGACTACTGCAAGAGCATCACAAAGAGGAGCGGCATGGGACCTGAGCGGACCGTTACAATCGGTGCGGACCATCCATCACTAGCTGGGCACTTTCCCGGCCATCCTGTGGTCCCTGGCGTTGTGATGCTGGGAGAAATCTTGAGCGCTATCCGCGAAATGGCCAAAGAGAACATCGAGTTTGTGGGCATGCCGTCGGCGAAGTTCATGTCGCCTCTGAACCCTGGAGAACCTCTCACGATCAAGTTGGACCAGCAGGACGACGGCGCAACGGAGTTCACATGCACAACCGGGTCGCGACTCATTGCGAGTGGCTGCCTGCGATACCGCGTCGTCGCCGATGATTCCACGGGTGATTTGTGACGGTGGGGTGGCTGCGACAACGCGAACGCGGCAGCCGAATCGCGTGGCGCTTCATGGTCTGGATGGCGTTATCCGTCGGACGTCCTGCCGCGCGCGCCTTGCTCTATCCCATCTGTGTCTACTACCTACTATTTTCGAGGCAAGGACGTCGTGCCATCCGACCCTACTTGATTCGAGCGCTGGGACGCCCGATCGGCCTGCGTGACCTGTATAGGCAGTATCATTGTTTCGGGTCGACGCTCCTTGATCGTATCTATCTTTTAGCCGGACAAGGCAGCCGATTCGACATCGATATACGGGGACTCGACTTGCTCAAGGACTGCTTGGCTCGCGGCCGCGGATGTCTCCTGCTCGGTTCGCATCTGGGGAATTTCGAGATCGTGCGTGCCATCGGGCTGACCCAGAAGGATGTCGAAATCAAGGTCTTGATGTACGAGCAGAATATACCGATGATCCGTGACCTCTTCCGTGACTTGAATCCTGCGGTCGCCGATGCGGTAATCCAGACTGGCTCGCCGAACTCGATGCTGCAAGTCAAGGAATGTCTGGACCGCGGAGGAGTAGTGGGCATTCTCGCGGATCGTCTCCTGAAGCAGGATCAGGCCACGCACTGCAAGTTCTTCGGCCAGCTTGCACGATTCCCTGCCGGAACCATGTGGCTCGCGAGCATCTTAAAGGCGCCGGTCATTCTCTTCTTCGGGCTCTACCGCGGAGGCACCCGCTACGAGGTCCATTTCGAGTTGTTCGCCGAAGAGGTGACGATCGACCGGCGTCGTCGGGAACAGGAGGTTCAGCAATGGACCCAGCGCTACGCCGACCGCCTGGAACACCACTGCCGCCTGGCGGCCGACAACTGGTTCAACTTTTATGACTTTTGGGAAGAGCAACGGTAGCTGGTCGTTGAGACTGCCGGCCCTATTCCTCATCTGGTTGTTCTTGCCGTGTCCTGCGCCGATGTCCGTGGCCCAGACGTCGCCACAGTCTGAGCGCGAGGCAGAATCAACTGGCTGGAATGTGGAACAGCTCATCGAGAGTCTGGCCAAGAACCAGCCAGCGGAAGTACGGTTTGAAGAGACCGTATTTTCGAACCTGCTCACCCAACCGTTGAAGACCCGGGGCATCTTGCGTTTCACTCCTCCGACAGGGCTCGAGAAACATATCACCGCTCCTCATGATGAACGCTACCTCGTTGAAGGCGATACGGTCTTCTTCGAGAACAAGACGAAGGGTACGAACAGGACCCTTTCATTGCACGACTACCCTGCACTGCTGGCATTTATAGAGGCCTTTCGGTCAACGCTCGCCAATGATGTCATCACCCTGCAGCGTTTCTATCGCGTGACGCTGCAGGGTGAGCCACAACGATGGGTCTTGATTCTACGTCCACTGGACAAAGCCGTGCAGGAACTGGTGGAGTCCATTCGGTTCTCCGGAGAAAGGGAACACGTCAGTATCATTGAGAGCAGAGCACCGGGCGGAGATCGGTCTGTCATGGTCATCACGACGGGCGCACCGTGACCAGAAGGTCCTGGGTCATACTGCTGATCTGGTGCATGGTGCTGGGGTTCGCAGCGTGGTTCGTGGCCACGCGTGCACAGGTGGAGACCGAACTTTCCCGCTTGTTCCCGCAGGGCGCGACACCAACCGAACGCCTGCTGCTCACTGAGCTGCGAACCGGCGCGGCCGGGCGGCTCATCCTGATGGCCCTGGAGGGAGAGGATGCCGATCTGCTGGCAGGGGCCAGCAAACAATTGGCGACCTGGATGCGCAAAAGCGGTTCGTTCAACTATGTCGGCAATGGGGAGGAGGCCTGGACAAAGGAGGAGCGGGAACGCCTCTTTCA
Source organism: Nitrospiraceae bacterium (assembly GCA_035632975.1). GTDB lineage: Bacteria > Nitrospirota > Nitrospiria > Nitrospirales > Nitrospiraceae > Palsa-1315. The sequence goes on along the minus strand of DASQFV010000176.1, from coordinate 3,137 downwards.
GAATCGGTACGTGCTCAGTCCAGGCGTGCGGGAGTCCACGTTCAGTCGAGATCATCTCCGCGACTTCCTTGAGCTGCGGCTGAGCGACCTCACCTCTCCACTGTCGCCTATGGTTAAGGAACTGATCCCGGGCGATCCCACCGGCGAGTTCATGAAGATCCTTCACACCTGGATGACCTGGACGGCTCCGGCAAGACACCAAGGAGTATGGTTCTCGTCGGACCTGCGGCGCGCGTTGCTCGTGGCGGAAACGCATGCAGCCGGTTTTGATCTGGACTCTCAGGAACAACTGCAAGGGCAAATTAGAGAGGCCTTCAGACCGGTCGCCGAAACTCCCACTGGTGCAGCTCCCGTTCAGTTGGTGATGACGGGACCCAGCGTCATTGCCGTTGAGATGCGGCAGACCATCCAAGACGATGTGTGGCGGTTGTCCTTGTGCGCGACGTTGCTGGTCACAACGTTTCTCTTCGTCAGCTATGGATCAATCTCTATTCTTGCTCTCAGCTTCCTTCCCTTGGCGAGCGCGATCCTGGCCGGGATCGTAGCCGTGGGTCTTGTGTTCGGATTCATCCACGGCATGACCTTGGCGTTCGGGATTACGTTGCTGGGCGTCGTGGACGATTATCCCATCCATCTGTTCAGCCATCTCACCAGGGAGAGCCGGGCGCCGGCCGTGATGAAAGAGATCTGGCCGACGATGCGCCTCGGAGTCGTGGCGACGGCTCTTGGGTTCTCTGCATTACTCCTGAGCGGGTTCCCTGGTCTGTCGCAACTGGGGCTGTTCGCGATGGTCGGCTTATTTACAGCCGCGTGCGTGACCCGTTGGGTCCTTCCCCACATCGTTCCCATAGGATTTCACACGAGACGCGAAGGGCTGCATGTCGCACAGTGGATCGATGCGCTGACAAGGGCACGACTTGTGGTTCCGCTGGCTGTAGTCATCGCCATCGGCTCCTTCATCTGGTCGGATACACCGCTATGGGAGCAGGACCTTGCCAATCTGAGCCCGATCTCGGTTGAGCAGAAAGAGCGGGATCACGGCCTTCGTAATGAACTCGGGGCGCCGGATGTCCGGGACCTCATTGTGGTGGAGGGCTCAAGTGAAGAAGAGGCCCTCCAACGGAGTGAAGCGTTGGCGCTGGCGTTGGACCCACTCGTGAGAAAAGGTGAACTGGCAGGATACGATCTCGCTGCTCGCTACCTGCCCAGTCGCAAGACCCAACAGGCGCGCCAGGCGGCGGTGCCTGAGCGCGAAACCTTGGAGCGGAATCTCACATCAGCCTTGAAGGGTTTACCGTTCAAGGCCAGCTTGTTTCAGCCTTTCCTGGAGGCAGCAGGGAAAGCCAGGACCCAGGAGCCGGTCGACATCCGGATGTTCCGCGGGACAGCGCTGGGACTCAAACTAGACTCCCTGTTGTATTTGCATGAGGGACACTGGGTTGCGGTCGTGCCGTTGCGTGGCGTCACTGACAGACAGAAGTTCCGGGAGTTTCTGACGCCATGGGGTGAATACCAGATTACCTATTTGGATCTGAAGGATGAATCACACCGAATGGTCAGCGTGTACCGGAATGAAACGTTACGACTCTTGGGATGGGGCGTCCTGTCCATCGGTCTCGTGCTGCTTGTCGGGCTCCGCACTCCCATCATCGTCCTGCGAGTGATGCTTCCAATCGGGAGCGCCATTGTGGTGGTGGCCGCCGTGCTGCACGCGTTAGGCGAACGGTTTTCGCTGTTCCACGTCGCCTCCTTTCTGCTGGTCATCGGCCTCGGGTTGGACTATGCCTTGTTCTTCAACCGGAGACATGGGACCCTGGCGGAGCGAGGGCGCACCGTCTATGGCCTGGTCGTATGCAGCACGACCACGATCTTGGTATTCGGAGTGCTGGCCCTCTCACAGATCCCCGTGCTGCGAGCCATCGGATTAACCACGGCATTGGGATCGCTGGCCTGTCTGGTCTTTGCCGCGTTTCTAGCTGAGTCGCCTGAGAAACCACCTCTTTCCTCCGAGACTTTCAGAAAATGAGCAATTTTGACCAGTTGGCCTCTCCGCAACCTGATACTTTTGTTCCCCGCAGGCTTGATCGACAACGTGGAGGAGAGCGTCGTCAATGGCACAGGGTCTGGTTGATGAACCGACAGAAAAAGAGGGATCCCACCTCCGTTACGATCTTCAGGGCCGCTGGCGCGTTTCACACAATCCACATGTTGGGGGGGCGCGAGGGATGGCCCCGCTCATTCTCACCCGCTATACCGTCGTTTCAGCGCTGGGGAAAGGCCTCAATGAGACCTATCGGGCCTTGCGGAATCGGCGTTCCGGGTTGCGGCCCTGCGACTTCGAAGACGTGGGGATCACCACCCACATCGGCCGGGTCGATGATGTGGAAGACGTGTTCGTTGGCGGTGGTTCAGCGTCAACGGAAATGGAGCAGTTCGACTGCCGGAATAATCGGCTCGCGCTCCTCGGGCTTCGTCAGGACGGGTTCATCCAAGCCGCAATAAAAGCCCGCGAGCGCTACGGTGCTCACCGCGTAGCGGTGATCCTCGGTTCGAGCACATCGGGCATCCTGGAGACGGAACATGCGTATTGCCACCGTGACCCGGCAACCGGCGCCTTGCCGTCGTCGTACCTGACGTCCCATCGCTATACCCATAACATGTTTTCGTCCGCGCATTTCGTGCGCACCTACCTGGGGCTGCGGGGACCGGCGATGGTCATCTCCACCGCCTGCTCGTCCAGCGCGAAAGCGTTTGCGACGGCGGCACGATTCATCGAGGCCGGATTCTGCGATGCGGCGGTGGTCGGCGGCGTGGACAGCCTCTGTCTGACCATTCTGTATGGATTCGCTTCGTTGGAGCTGATGTCGACCGGTCCCTGCCGTCCATCTGACGAGAATCGCGACGGACTGACGTTGGGCGAATCGGCCGGCTTTGCGTTACTGGAAAAATCCGAACATGCGGATCAGCCTGGGGCAGTGGCGTTATTGGGGTACGGGGAGAGTTGCGACGGGTATCATATGTCGCATCCTCATCCGGAAGGGACCGGGGCGATCAGGGCGATGCAAGCGGCCTTGCTGCGGAGTGGGCTCACCTCCAGGGACATCGACTACATTCATCTGCACGGCACCGCGACCAGG
>DASQFV010000175.1:0-24180 GCA_035632975.1 Nitrospiraceae bacterium | reverse complement strand
CGCTGAATATCTTTGGTCGTCACTGCCCGGATTCGTTCGACAAACTGGTCGATTTTCTGCCACCCGGCGCCGACGGATTCAGCCTGTCCGAGCAACATGGCATGCCGGAAGTTGGAGTCCTGCTCGAAGACATGGGTGGCTTCGACCTGGTTCTTCGCCCGTTGGAGTTCTTGCTCTGTCGGCGGATCGGCCTGGAGGCGTTTGATCTCTCGATGAAGGGCCTCTTCAACCACCTCCGGTCTCTGGCCTGGGCTCACGAGGGCATAAAAGTAGAAAAGGCCGGGATCGGTCTGCAGCAAGCTGTATTCTGCCCCGACGGCAAGCGACGATTTTTGCTCATATACGAGGTTCTGGTACAGGCGCGAACTTTTCCCATGCGACAGAATCGAATCCAGAATGTCGAGCGCGTATGAGTCTTCGCTCGTAAAATTCGGCACGCGATAGCCCATCATGACGAAAGGGACTTGTGCATCTCGCTTGAGAAGGAAGCGGCGTTCACCTTTTTGTTCCGATTCCATGGTGGCGATCAGCTTGGGTTCCGGTCCTCGCGGAATCGGTTCGAATAGCTGTTTGATCGTGGCGAGCAGGCTGTCGGCGTTGATGTCGCCCACCACGACTAGGGTCGCATTGTTGGGTGAATAATACGTGTCGTAATGTCGTTGCAAGTCGTCCAGGGTCATCGCATCCAGGTCGCTGAACCAGCCGATCACCGGCCAATGGTACGGATGGCTGAGATAGGCCTGGGCGAAGAGCGCCTCGACGAGCGCACCTTGTGGGTCGTCCTCCGCGCGAAGGCGTCGTTCTTCCTTCACGACCTCTCGCTCCGTCGTCAACTCACTCATGTCGAGCACGAGCCCCTGCATGCGATCGGCCTCGAGTTCCAGGGCCAGCTCGACGCGGTCGGCTGCGAGATTCTCGAAGTAGGCGGTGAAGTCCTGGCTGGTGAAGGCGTTGTCCATCCCGCCGTTCTTGCGAATGAGACGGGAGAAGGTGCCTTTGGGATATTTCGCGGTACCCTTGAACATCATATGTTCAAGCATGTGAGATAAGCCCGCACGGCCCATGACTTCGTTGCGTGAGCCGACTTTGTACCAGACTTGGACGGTGGCAACCGGAGCTTTGGGAACTTCGGCTAACAGGACTTTCATCCCATTGGAGAGGATGAACTCGCGAGGTTCCGTTGCGACGGCGGGCGATGTGAAGGCGAAGGCAAGACTGCTCACGGCAATCAACCAGGATATTTGCATCATGTGTCGAGAATACAGCCAGGTCATGGTTGGGCGGCGCGCACACTCCATGCTAGCAACGGGATTCAATTTGTGTCAAGGCACGTTCTGCGTATTCGGGTGAGAGATTGCCCAATTGGCCACAGGCGCCGAGGACGTCGCGCCCCCGGCTCTTACGGACGAACACATTGAGGCCCTTCTGTCGCACGATGGCTTGAAAGGCTGAAATGTCGCCTTCCGATGGACGGCGAAAGGGACTCCCGGGGAATTCATTGAACGGAATAAGATTGATTTTGCACGCGATCCCGTGAACGAGCTTGGTGAGCCGGCGAGCATCTTCGGCTTGATCATTCACCCCGGCCAGCAGCACGTACTCGAAGGTGAGCCGTCGGGTCGGCGGCAAGGGGTAACGGCGGCAGGCGGCGAGCAATGTTTTGAGCGAGGCGATACCATTGACGGCCGGCATCAGGCTGGCGCGCTGGGCGTCCGTCGTGGCATTCAGCGAGATGGCCAGATTGACGCCGAGTGGCGCAATATCTTTCAATCGCGCCGCAAGGCCGGCAGTCGAGACTGTGATGCGTCTCGGCGACCACCCGAGTCCCCACGGTTTGTTGGTGAGCCGCCGAATGGCCTCTGACAAGGCCTCCATGTTGGCCAAGGGCTCGCCCATCCCCATGAAGACGAGGCTGGTAATCCGTTCACCGAGGAGAAGGCGATCTAGGGCGGTCAGCACCTGCTCCATGATTTCATGTGGCCTCAAATTACGTTTCAATCCCATCGTGCCGGTCAGGCAGAATCCGCAATCCAGGGTACAGCCGACCTGCGTTGATACACAGAGGGTCAAGCGGCCTTCATCGGGAATCAGCACCGTTTCGACGGTGAGTCCATCGTTGAGCGTGAGGACTAATTTTCTCGTATGATCGATCGAACGGAAGACTGTGCAGCCTGCGGCGCGCGGAATCGTGGCTCGTGAAGCCAGCGCCGTTCGCTCCGCTTGGCCGAGGTCCGTCATCTGGTTGATGTCTTTGGCTCGACGTTGATAAAGCCAGCGTAAAATCTGACCGGTTCGGTAGCGGGGCCATCCGAATTGCTGCACGAGCCGGCCCATCCCTTCTTCATCAAGGGCCAGGAGGTTCGTGGGAGCTGTGTGTGATGGGAGGGCACCTTTTTCGTCACCCATGCGGACAGCCTACCACAGCCGAAAAAAGTGGCACAAGGTACAGGACTCAAGCAGCTCTGCTGGCAACAGGCGAGACACACTGCTATATATGTTACAGATCGAAAGGGAGACGGCGGGTGCGAGACTATCTAAATCAAGGGGTCATACGAAATCTGCTCCTTGCCACGTCTATTGGCCTCTGTGGGTTTGCTCTGCCGTCCGACCAGGCGTCCGCCGGTCCTTCCTCTCCGTCGATGTCGAGTGACAACGACATTTGTGAGAGGGCAGAAGATTGCTTTCAGGCTGCCGCACTGCCGAAGGAAAGGCTCGGCAAGGCCCTCAATAAAGAGCAAGTCTTGTTGCTCAAGCTGGATCGGCTGCAACGGCTGATGGAGCGATTCCCCGCCACACTCTGGGCCAAACGCGCAGGGTTGCTGTCCGGAGTGTTGCTCCTTGAACGGAATCCTGGCGTGGCGATTCAATTTCTTCGCACGTCTCAGCGAGACTTTCCGGTCTTGGATGACTATATCCGATTATGGACGGGGGAGGCGTTGTTGAACCTCGGAGACGCCACTCAGGCGGCGGGCATGTTTGAAAGCATTCCGCAGGTGGTACCTGACTCCTATCTGCTGACCAAGGCTGCATATCGAGCAGGGGAAGCGTGGTATCAAGCGTCGAGGTGCCCAGAAGCGACGACGTGGTTTGCAAGAGCAGTGGAACTGAATGATAAGGAGCCGCGGACTCCCCAGGCGCTTCTTCGGCGAGGCACCTGCCGACTGCGAGACAACAACATACCGGAAGGGCGCGAGACTTTGACGCAGCTCTGGGTTCGGTTTGCATACAGCGCAGAAGCGAAAGAAGCGGAAGCGCTACTGGCCTCGAATCTTGGGGGCGAACCTTGGGTGGTTCAGTCGAATGAGCGGCTTGCCCGGGCTGAGGTGTATCTTGGACAATCCTTCAATGCCGAGGCGATCGAGGAACTCCGAAAGTTTCTTGCGGCTGATCCACAGTCGCCTCGTCGCGGCGAGGCAAAGCTGAAGCTCGGCATCGCGCAGGTACGGCTGAAACAGTATGACCAAGCCCAGGAGACGTTCCGTGCGCTGGTGAAAGACGGGGGGACGGAGTCCCGCGAAGCGGCGGTCTGGCTCGCCCGCGTCTATCTTCGGCAAGGACAGGGGGACAAGTTGGTGGATCTCGCCAGTGCGCTGACGACATCTTCGCTCTCTGCGGAGCAAAAGGGCCAGATCACCTTATTCGCCGGAATGTGGTTGGAAGATCAGAGCCGCTTTGACGACGCGATTATGCGGTACCGACAGGTGGCAAAGGTTGGAGAGCCGGCGGCTCAGCGAGCCGAGGCACGGTGGCGTGTGGGCTGGGTGCATTACCGTATGGCGCGATATCGTGAGGCGGGTGACGAGCTGCGTCAACTTGCCGATCAGCACGACAGTGACTTTGCGCCACAGGCGCTCTATTGGATGGGGCGCGCGGCCGAATTGAGCCAGCAGCCTCACGCTCGTGAAGTGTATGTGCAACTCTGCCAACAATACGTTTATACCTATTACTGCCAACTGGCTCGGGAACGGATCGATATTCCGTTGTCGAAGCCCTCTGCATCGGAGCCAATTTCCTCGACTGTCCCCGTGACCGGTGGTACGCATGCGAATGGTGAGGCCACACGCTCGGTGCCTACCAGGGTCGAAATCGAGCAGCAGTCGGCATACCGTCGAGCCATTGAGCTCAAGACGCTGGGGTTGGACTCGGATGCTGCGCGCGAGTTGGTTGGGTTGACCGATCGCTATAACCGAGACCCCGATGCCCTCATGGCGCTTGCGACGATGTTGAACGAGGTGGGTGCCTACCACCATGCGCTCCGACTCGCGAGGGCCCGGTTCCGCGACAAATTGGAGCGAACCGGCGGTATCGTTGACCCGTCGCTGTGGAATGTGGCCTATCCGACCGGTCTCCTTCCCACAATCAAGGGCCAGGGTGCGAGCGGTGTCGACCCCTATCTGGTGGCGGCGATCATTCGAGAGGAGAGTCAGTACGATTGGAGGGCCGTGTCGCGGGTCGGCGCGATTGGCCTGATGCAGGTGATGCCGGGAACCGCAAATAATGTGGCGCAGCGACTCGGGCTTCCCGCGGTCGGACGGGATGACCTCTTCGATCAAGAGACCAATATTCGGATCGGCGTCCACTACGTCGAACAGTTACTCGAACAATTTTCCGGGAATGTCGTGCTCACAATTGCCTCATACAATGCAGGGCCCGTGGCTGTCGGAGGCTGGATTACGCTGCATCCTGGGCGAAGTCAGGATGAGTTCGTCGAATTGATCCCGTATCAGGAGACGCGGCAGTATGTGAAGCGCGTACTGCGAAGCTACCGAGAATATATGCGGCTAGACCAGGCCTCCTGAAGGCCATTTCTTGACAAGATCTAGACAAGTTTCTATAGTGCGCCACAACCGGTAGGGGCGTCTTAAGGAAGAGAGTGAGGGAATGGCACTCGATCGATTGGATGCGCTCGAAAGTCGTATTAGAGATTTAGTTAAGCTCGTTCAAGAGCTGAAGAAAAAGAATGCAGCGGCTGAGGAAGAATTAAGGATTGCTCGACAACGACTAGCGGAGAAGGATGATTCGAATCGACGGTGGAAGCAAGAGCGTGTCGAAATCAAGTCTCGTGTAGAAAAAGTCCTCGGCGACATCGAATTGTTGGAGTGCCTTGAAGAACGTAAGGAGGTGGCCCTTGACTAAGACCATTGACGTGGAAATCTACGGCCAACGATACGCGATTCGTGGCGAGGCGGACGAGGGCGATGTCCGGCGCCTCGCGAGCTTTGTAGATGGGCAGATGCGCCATCTCGCAGAAGGGATGAATACGACGACCCCCTCCAAACTTGCCGTGCTGACAGCCCTCAATTTGGCCCATCAGTTGTTTGAACTCGAACGGAAGCGTGCGCAAGGTGAGGCGGATGTCGAGCAACGGATGAAGTCGCTCATGGAATCGATCGAGGAGCAGGTACCGAACTCGCTCTTTCGCTAGATTCAGCTTGCAAAGGGCGGCCCCCTTTGTTATCGTGGTTCATGTGTGTCGGGACGTAGTGGATTCTACCATAGGGATACGAATAGGTCATGCTCGAACCGGTCGATCCTGGGATACGATGAAGTCAACGCGGAATGGATGTGGGTTCTTGATGCTGGCGAAATTGCGGCAGTTAGAATGTGCACAAGGGTTCGTCCACCTCATGTATAACCTCTTGGAGATGTTGGGCAAGGTCATGGAGTTCATGCTGCCGTCAGGGAGTGCGGTCTGCGGAAACGGCCAGCGGCTGCTTCCGGTTCGCGCGCTGAATCCTCTGATGCGGACGAGAGCGTACCGACGCAGATGGACCTCGTGGGATCTGTCCCGCACAGGACGTACTCGTTATCTCAATCCAGCAAGGCATCCATCCCCGTGGAGTCCGTTCTCGGAGTAAGTCTGTAGCCCGCGGTTCTGGCCGTCCTCTTCTATTCCCTTATCTCCCCACTGCGATCCCTTCTCATTCAGGACCGTCGACTAACCTTGTATCAAGACGAGGCTGAGAAGCAGGATTCTTCTCGTCTCGCGAGTGGAAGGGGGTGAGTCCAATTTCGACCTCAATTATTGCCTATCTGTTGACAGGACTCGTTGGAGGGTTGTTCGGAATCGGGCTCTTTGAGCTGATCCGTCGCTCATCGAGCGCCGCAAAGAGGGCCCAGCAAGAGGAGCAAGTACGTCAGGTCGCGCAGAACGCCCAGCGGGAAGCTGACAATATCGTCAAAGAAGCGAAGCTCGAAGCGAAAGACCTTGTGCTGCAGTCGAAAGCGGAACTCGAGAAAGAGCAGAAGGCCAAAATGGCCGAGCTCGTCGTCGCAGAAAAGCGTGGGATGCAGCGGGATGAGGCCCTCGAGAAACGAATCAGCGCGGTAGACAAGCGGGATAGTGAGCTTCAGAAGCGAGATCTGGAGCTGGCGAAGCGGGATGAGAAGCTGGTGGCCAAGGAAGCGGCTTGTGCTCGAGTTGAGAAGGAGCATCGTGGAGCGTTGGAACGCGTCGCGGGGATGACGGCCGACGAGGCGAAGAAACAGCTCATTCAGGAAATGGAAAGCCAGGCGCGGCTCGAGGCCGTTGGGCATGCCAAGCGGACGTTGGAAGAGGCGCGGGAAAATGCGGAACGGGAAGCGCGCGAGATCATTACCAGCTCGATTCAACGGGTGGTGCGTGATTACGTCTCGGAATCCACGATTTCCGTCGTGCCGATTCCGAATGACGCGATGAAGGGGCGGATCATTGGGCGGGAAGGGCGCAACATCCGCGCGATCGAAGCCGCCACCGGGATCGACCTGATTATCGATGAGACGCCTGAAGCCGTCATTGTTTCTGGCTTCGATCCACTGCGTCGCGAGATCGCCAAAGTCTCGCTTGAACGGTTGATGCATGACGGGCGCATCCATCCGACGCGGATCGAGGAAATCGTCGAGAAAGTCAAAGTCGACATCGATAAGCTCATGTATGACGAGGCCGAGAAAATCATCTTTGAGTTGGGGCTCTCGGATTTTCACCCGGAGTTGATCAAGGTGCTCGGTCGGCTCAAGTACCGGACCAGCTATGGACAAAACAATCTCTATCATTCGCGTGAAGCCGCGTACATTTGCGGCATCATGGCTTCGGAGCTTGGTCTCGATGTGAAGTTGGCGAGGAGAGGGGCGCTGCTACACGACATCGGGAAAGCCGTCAGTCACGAAGAAGAAGGCCCGCATGCCATGCTGGGTGCTGAGATTGCCAAGAAGTACGGCGAGAGCGAGAAAATTGTGAATGCCATTGCGGGGCACCACGAACAAGTGGAGCCGATCTGTCCCGAATCGGTTTTGGTTGCTGCGGCTGAAGCGTTGTCCGCAGCCAGGCCCGGGGCTAGACGGGAAGCCTTGGAGACCTACGTAAAACGGCTGGAGAAACTGGAGTCGCTTGCCACGACCATCAAAGGGGTGCAGAAGGCCTATGCCATCCAAGCGGGCCGAGAAATCCGCGTCATCGTTCGACAGGAAGACATTACCGATGCCGAGTCGTTTCAACTGTCTCGGGACTTGGCGAAGAAGATTGAGCAGGAACTGACCTATCCCGGCACGATCAGGGTGACCGTGATTCGAGAGAGCCGGTATGTGGAGTATGCCAAGTGAAGGTCCTCTTCATTGGCGATATCTTTGGAGAGCCTGGGCGCCGATCGGTTGCCAGGGCTGTTCCCAGGCTGGTGGCTCAGCGGCAAATCGACATCGTTATCGGAAATGGAGAGAACGCGGCGGGCGGGTTTGGCATTACGCCGGAGTTGGCCGAAGAGTTGTTTGACCTCGGCCTCGCCGTTATTACCACCGGGAATCATGCGTGGGATAAAAAGGAAATTCTCGACTACTTTCCTCGAGAACCACGCCTACTTCGGCCGGCTAACTATCCGGATGGTGTACCGGGTCACGGGAGTGTGGTAGTCGAGTCGGCCGGTGGAGAGCAGCTCGGCGTTCTCCAACTGATGGGGCGGGCGTACATGCCGACTTTGGATTGTCCGTTCCAGGTGGCCAAAAAAGAATTGGCCGCGCTGAAGAAACGAACGGTTGCCGTGATTGTTGACATGCATGCGGAGGCAACATCAGAAAAAATGGCGATGGGGCACTATCTGGACGGAGAGGTCGTCGCCGTAGTCGGTACCCATACGCATGTGCAAACGGCCGATGATCAGATTCTCCCCAAGGGGACTGCATATTTGACGGATATCGGGATGACCGGTCCGCTCCATTCCGTGATCGGGGTGAAGAAAGAGTTGGCAATCGAAAAGTTCCTGACCGGCATGCCTCGGCGCTTTGAAGTGGCCTCGGGTCCTTCCGTCTTTTGCGCGGTGCTGCTTGAACTTGATGCGCGTCTTGGGAAGGCGCTGTCGATCGAACGAATTCGCATCATCGATTAAAGGAGACCCACCACGAGTCCTCTCGGTTCCCCTGCTTCCCTCTCACAGGTTGCTCCTCCGAATCAGATTTTAACGGTTTCGGAGTTGACGGGGCTGCTTCGCACCTCAATCGAAGCACAATTCTCCGACATCTGGTTGGAAGGTGAGCTCTCCAATCTCCGTGCTCCCGGATCAGGACACGTCTATTGCACACTCAAGGACAAGACGAGCCAGATTCGCGCGGTGCTGTTCCGAGCCACCGCGGTGCGGTTGCGCTTTGCATTGCAAGAAGGGCTACACGTTGTCGTGCGGGGGCGGCTCACGGTCTACGAACCACGGGGAGAATATCAGATCGTGCTCGACACGGTGGAGCCGAAGGGAATCGGCGCGCTGCAACTGGCATTTGAACAATTAAAAGAACGATTGGCGACGGAGGGGCTGTTCGATCAGGACAGAAAGAAGTCGATCCCGGCATTTCCTCGGACCGTGGGTGTCGTTACATCGCTGACTGGCGCAGCCATTCGGGATATCCTGGCTGTTCTTCGGCGACGCTGGCCGACGCTCCATATTCTTATTGCCCCGGTTCAAGTCCAGGGGGAGCATGCCGGGCTTCAAATTGCTGAAGCGCTGACTGCCTTGAACAACCTGGGTTCGGTGGATGTCATCATTGTCGGGCGAGGCGGAGGATCATTGGAAGACCTCTGGAGTTTCAACGAGGAGATCGTGGTGCGCGCCATTGTGGCCTCCCATGTCCCAGTGGTGTCGGCTGTCGGACATGAAATCGATGTGACGCTTGCCGATTTCGTCGCCGACCTCCGAGCGCCGACGCCGTCGGCGGCAGCGGAGGCTGTGGTTCCGGTGTTGGCTGAGATCGTGGAACGATTGCAGGAGCTGAAGGTCCGTCTGGGGCAGGTGATGCTCCGGCATTGTGCCTTCGAGCGGCAGCGGCTCGATGCCGGCATTCGAGGTGTGACGGATGTACGCTTCCGCCTCCAGGACGCGGCGCAACGGACAGATGATCGGGTGGATCGATTGCGGGAGATGGTCCAACATCTGCTCATGACCGGGCGTGAACGGGTTCACGGGGTGCAGCGCGATCTATCAGGTCTCAATCCTATTCTCGCGATCAAGCAAGGTCTAGCGACAGTCCCGCAATTCTCGAAGCGCCTTGAAGGGCAGATGGGGGTGATGTTGGCGCAACATCGTCACCGGATCCACGCGACGCTGGCACAGCTCAATACCCTGAGTCCCTTGGCGATTCTTGGACGTGGCTACAGTATTCTTCAAACGGTCCCGGCTGGTCAAATTCTCCATCGAGCAAACGACGTGAGGGTTGGACAGGAGTTGGAGGCTCAATTGGCAAGCGGGCGATTGAGTTGCACTGTCACGCAGGTGTTTGATGATTCCTCAGTTTGAAATTGTTGTGCGGTCGAGTATAATGGCCCTCCATCCACATACTAATGAGGCGTGTTGTGGCAGCAGTGAAATTTGAACAGGCGATGGCGCGGTTGGAAGCCATTGTTGGTGAACTGGAAAAAAGCGATCTTCCTCTAGACGAATCGCTCAGGATCTTCGAGGAGGGCATCCGCCTCTCAAAGAATTGCCTCAAGATTTTAGAAGAAGCCGAGCATAAAGTAGAAGTGCTCGTGCAAGATAAGAACGGTAAGAAACGAATTCACGCCTACTCTCCCGACGACGCAGCCGATGAACCGTCCTCCTAGTGTTGGCTCCTATTGCCGTCCATGCCCCGATGAGTGGTTTTCCTAGTCGATATGGCCTCCTCCGCTCGCGTTCACAGAGAACGGTTAGACCGTGTGCTTATGGTTCAGGGCTTGGTGCCGAGTCGGGAGGCCGCGGCCAGAACGGTCTTGGCGGGTGGAGTATTGGTTGATGGGATCATGGTGGATAAACCTGCGAAGTTGGTGCCGCTGGATGCGCGGATCGAGATCGTGCAGCCTGCGTTGTTCGTCAGTCGATCAGGTGACAAATTGGCTGCGGCGCTTGATGCCTTTCATATTAACCCGAGAGGGACAATCGGTTTGGACGTCGGGTGTTCGACCGGTGGGTTCACCGACTGTTTGTTGCAGCGAGGAGCCACCCGCATCTATGCCATCGACGTGGGATATGGACAGTTTGAGTGGAGGCTCCGTCAAGATTCGCGTGTTGTCTTGCTCGAACGGACTAACATTCGGTATGTTGACCGGACGGTGGTTCCTGAGCCGATCGACCTGGCGGTGATCGATGTTTCTTTTATTTCTTTGACGCTGGTATTGCCCGCGGTCGTCCACCTACTCAATCGCTCCGCAGTGGTCGTGGTGTTAGTGAAGCCACAGTTTGAAGTCGGTAAGGGTCAGGTGGGGCGAGGGGGGATTGTGCGAGATGATGCGCAGCGCGAGGCGGTGACTGAGAAGGTCATTGCCTGTGCCGCTCATTTGGGGCTTGAGCTGAAAGGCGTGCTCGATTCTCCCGTGATAGGGCGAAAAGGGAATCGGGAGATTCTGGTTGGTTTTGCACGCGAGATCACAACCTGATCGGGTAGGCGGTGGACAGTTGATGGCACGGATTCATAGGCGATGGGGGCATGCATGAAGGTACTCGTGACCGGAGGTGCCGGTTTTATCGGGTCGCATTTGGTCGATCGTCTTGTCCAGGAAGGGCATGAAGTTGTTGTTGTGGACAATCTGTCCACGGGGAAGCGGCGAAACCTCAATCGCGCCGCTCGGTTCTGCAAGCTCGATATTCAGAGTTGGCGACTTGAACGGGTGTTTCGAAATGAACGGCCCAATATTGTCATGCATCTTGCTGCACAGATGGACGTCCGCAAATCTGTGGAAGAGCCAATCTTCGATGCCCAGGTGAATGTCCTTGGGATGCTGAACGTGCTGCAGCAAGCGGTCAGGCATGGTGTGCGGAAGGTGGTGTTCTCTTCTTCCGGTGGGGCCATCTACGGCGAGCAGGAGATCTATCCTGCCCCCGAATCCCATGTCACGCGGCCTCTGTCGCCTTACGGCATCAGCAAGCTGTGCGGGGAGCAGTATCTATCCTACTATCAACGAGTGAGCGGACTTCAAATGGTGAACCTGCGCTATGCCAATGTCTATGGCCCACGTCAGGATCCTGATGGAGAGGCCGGCGTGGTCGCGATCTTTATTCAGAAGATGCTGAATAACGAGCAAGCGATCGTCAACGGGAATGGACGGCAAACGCGAGACTTTGTCTATGTCGAAGATGTCGTTGAGGCAAACCTTGCGGTGATGGGTCAGGAAACGCAAGGGACGTATAATGTTGGAACGGGGGAAGAAACCTCAATCAACGATTTGTTCAGGATCTTAATCACCCACACGAATTCGACATGCAAGGAAGTTCATGGGCCGGCTAAAAATGGCGAACAGGCACGGAGCGTGATTGATTCGGGCAAGCTCCGTCAAGAATTGTCCTGGGAGCCGAAAACCGAACTCAGTGAAGGGCTCAAGCGCACCGTCGGATATTTCCGCGAGCGCATGAACTAGAATCGGCCGTGCCGTTCAGGCAGAGGGGGTAGCGCATGTGTGCTACGGGCCTTGGTAGGGCTAGCTTAATATCGAGGGACAGTTCCATCCACCTGGGTCGACCAGGCGTCGATTCCCCCCACCAAATTTTTCACATTCGGGAATCCTTGTTGAAGCAGGAAATTAGTCGCATCGGCGCTTCTCATGCCATGGTGGCAGATGGCAATGATCTCCGAGTCGCGGTTCAACCGAGCGAGCGCTTGAGGGAGTGTTCCGAGGGGAATGAGGATTGAGCCATCCAGTTTCGCAAGGGAATATTCCCATTCCTCCCTCACATCAACCAGTACTAATTTGTCGCCTTTATCAAGGCTTGATTTCAGTTCTTTCGGGGAAATGGCAAAGCCCATTGAGCGACCTCCTTGTTTGAGAGCATCATACTATGTGAGGGGTGAAAACCTTGTCAATGAGCCTGAGGCCCCCCTTCGGCCTGGCCTTTTCCGAGTTAGAGAGTAGTCAACTCACGAGGTCGCATCCTGTTCCTTCTGGGAGAAGAGGAACAAAATTTGTACAATTTTGTCAACATCTTGTCTTCATGTGGTTTTGTTGCAACGCAATCTAGGCATGGAAGAGAACTACAAGGGATTGATTGATAAGCATAATATCATAAGATACTGATAAGTTGTGATCATATTTGTATACATACGTATGCATACGTAGCAGGCCCAGAAATTGCTTTATCATTCTATCAACAGAGAATGGCAGGGGGCATTGCAGGGCGGAAAGGTTGTTCAATGGTCGCGCCCCTAAGGAAGAAATCAGTAGGGCAGGTCCTTGTTATCTTGGTTACGGCGGTAAATCTGGAACAAGCGAGAAAGATCGGCAAAGAAGTGGTGAATGCGAAGCTGGCTGCCTGTGCGAATATTATCCCAAGGATCCAATCGATATATCGTTGGAAGGGAAAAGTTGTCAAAGCACCGGAAGTTCTCATCATATTGAAATCCACCAGACCTCGGTATCGTGCACTCGAAAAAGCGATCAAAGCGATGCATACATATGAGACTCCTGAAATCATCGCGTTGCCGGTTAAGGAAGGACTTGACCGATATATTGGGTGGATACATAGTGAGACCCACAGCTAATTGTAGGTGAAGGGGTTTATTTAATGACTAAAGTGAGGGATTGACTGAACCGACCTGGATCGGTACACTCGATGAGAATTATCGTAGGAAGGGGAGGAGCCCATTCAGCAGGGGGTGAAGATCATGGGACAGATGAATGGCGCAGAAGACAGCGATGCCTATACCGTCGTGATTTTTCGTGGCTCAACAGCCAAGCCACTGCGGTTTAGTTTTCCTCGAAAATTTGTCAGTAAACTATTGATTGTCGGAGCTATTTTCGTCCTAATCGATATTCTTGTCATCTCACACTACGTGATTAGAACCGGCGAAGTCTGGGAACTCTCATCGTTCCGTGCAGAAGCCATGAGTGCACGGGAACAGACAGGAGCCTTTTCTAGCGCCGTCGACGATTTGAAGAAGCGTTTAACGAGCATGAAGGAGGTCAATCAGCGGCTTCGTGTCATGTTGGGAATCGAGACCCAGAAAACAGGGGATGTGGCTAATGGTCGGGGTGGTGAGGATACTCCCCTTCCTGATGGCAATACTTTTTCTACTACCTCTGAGAAGATGCCTAAAAGTGACGCTGGGGCTCAGAATGTGAGTTCAGTGGAATCCAGTCAGAGTGCTCTGGCTGGCCAAACCGGTCGATCCGCCGGTTCGAGCGATCTCACCGAGCAGGAGATGATCGCCTCAATCAAGGATGGTATAGATTGGTTGTCGAAAGAAGCGACGATCCAGGAACAATCGCTTCAAGAGTTGTCCTTGGCTGCCGAAAAGAAATCTTCTCGATGGGCAGCAACCCCATCCATTTGGCCGGTGAAGGGGTGGGTGACCTCTGGGTTTGGGCCAAGGGTTTCCCCATTTACAGAAAAACCCGCTTGGCATGACGGGTTGGATATTGGAGCTGCTGCCAATGCGCCAGTTCAGGCTCCGGCTCAAGGACGAGTCACAACAGTGGGCTTCGACCCTAAACTCGGAATTCTCGTGAAAGTTGACCATGGATTCGGTATTGAAACTGTCTATGGCCACCTAGCCAAGTCATTAGTCAAAGAGGGGCAGCGCGTGAAGCGTGGAGAAGTTGTTGGCTTAGTCGGTAGCAGCGGACTCGCCACGGGGCCCCATTTGCACTACATGGTCAAGGTAAACGGCCAGGCGTTAGACCCGGTAAAGTACATCCTCGAATAGCTCGTTTGGCTTCCCGCTTCACTCACCGGCTCGTCATCAACCGACTCGGTTCATGACGAGGCTGCACTGAACTCACCCCTCCCATCGAACAACGCCCACCGAATCGACCCAATCTCCTATGCTATACTGCCGCGCCGCGAAGGCGGTAGAGATCATGCCGTTATTCGACCTATGACAGACATTGAGATCAACCGAGCAGTGAAGGCGCGTCCAATTCAGGATGTCGCTGAGCAGCTTGGCATCCAGGCCAGCGAGCTGCTTCCATTCGGAAAGCTGAAGGCGAAGGTTTCGCTTGACGTACTTGAGCGGCTTCATGCTGCACCGCTCGGCAGGTATGTACTCGTGACCGCCATCAATCCGACCCCGCTCGGGGAAGGCAAGACGACAACTTCCATCGGGCTTGCCATGGGCCTTTCTCGCCTCGGCCATAGAACGGCCGTCACGCTTCGGCAGCCTTCGTTGGGGCCGGTGTTTGGAATTAAAGGCGGAGGAACAGGAGGAGGGCATGCGCAAGTCCTTCCGATGGAAGAGATCAACCTCCACTTGACCGGCGACGCCCACGCTGTATCCGCCAGTCACAATCTCTTGTCAGCATTTATTGATAACCACCTGTTTCATGGGAATGCGCTTCAGATGGATCCGAATCGGATCACCTGGCCACGGACGTTGGGAGTCAGCGATCGGGCGTTACGGCAGATTTCGCTGGGAGAGGGGACTGCGGGTCGCACGGGCCAGTTTGTGATCACGGAAGCTTCCGAAGTCATGGCGATGCTCGCTTTGGCATCGAGTCAAGCCGACCTGCGACACAGACTTGGGCAGATCGTTGTTGGGTTTACAATGGATGGTAAGCCAGTGCGAGCAGAAGAGTTTGGATGTGCCGGGTCCATGGCAGTCTTGCTTAGAGAAACGTTGTTGCCGAACTTGGTTCAGACGCTGGAGGGAACCGCGGCGTTCGTGCATACGGGTCCATTCGGTAATATCGCCCACGGGAATTGTTCGATCCTTTCCGATGCCATCGCATTGCGTTGTGCGGACTACGTCATCACGGAGGCCGGATTTGGAAGTGATCTCGGAGCGGAGAAATTTTTCAACATCAAGTGCCGCCTCTCAGGATTCAAGCCTGCGGCAGCCGTGGTGGTGGCTACGCTGCGCGCATTGAAACTCCACGGTGGCGGGGGAGCGGTCAAGGTTGGAGCCCCGCTTCCGGCAGGGCTTACTGGGCCCAATCAGATGGCATTGGTAAAAGGCTTTGCGAACTTGGAGCAGCACATTGCAAACGTGAAAGCCCATGGGGTGCCCGTGGTGGTGGCGGTCAATGCGTTCATCGGTGATCCGGTAGCTGAGCTGGACTGGGTTCGAGAGCGGTCCCGAGAGGTTGGCGCGGTGGATGCCGCGGTCTCAACCCATTGGGCCGATGGTGGGAAAGGAGCTGAAGAGTTAGCGAAGGCAGTGGTCAGAGCCACAGGGGAAACATCTGTGTTCAGGCATTTATATGACGTCGCCTGGCCGATCAAGAAGAAAATCCAGACGATTGCCACGAGAATGTATGGGGCCTCGGCCGTGTCGTACGATGCAGAAGCCGAACGAGACATCGAGTTGGCGCAGCAGATCGGACTTGATCGGCTGCCCATCTGCATGGCCAAGACGCCGTTGTCGCTGTCGCACGACCCGGCGCTGAAAGGGCGCCCATCCGGGTTTACGCTGCCGATCAAGGAGGTGCGAATGCTCGCAGGGGCTGGGTTTCTTACGGCGGTCTGTTCAGGCATTCAACTCATGCCGGGATTGCCTAAAAGGCCCGCAGGGGAACATATTGGAATCGATCCAGGCACGGGCGAGATTATGGGGCTGTCCTGAAGGCTAGCGCTGCTTCAGATAGTGGAAGAATTCTGAGTCTGGACTCATCACCAGGGTGGACTTATCTTTGAAGGTTTTCTTGTAGGCTTCCATCGAGCGAGTAAATTCAAAAAAATGAGGATCTTGCCGGTAGGCGTCAGCATAGACCTTAAAAGCCTTCGCATCCCCCGCGCCCCGAAGTTCCTCCGATTCCTTGTACGCCTGAGCTAGAATAATCTCGCGATCCTTTTCCGCCTCTGAACGGATTTTCTGTGCTTCCTCAGCGCCTTCTGCACGGTATTGCTTCGCCTGTCGTTCCCGCTCGGCTTGCATCCGTGCGAACACGGCCTTCTCATTCTGCTCAGGGAGGTCAGCACGCTTGATCCTCACATCCTGAATCTCGATCCCATACGCGGACGCTTTCTCATGCGACCGCTGGGTCACGATTTTCATGAGATCAGCGCGGTGATCCGCGACGATTTCCAGAAGGTCATGGCGTCCGAGTTCGACCCGGAGTTCAGAGTAAATAATGTCGTTGAGCCGTTGGTAGGCTCCCCGTTGGGTTTGAAAGTTCTGATAGACCTTGAGGGGGTCGACAATCCGCCATTTGGCGTAGTTGTCAAGAAGGAGGGTCTTCTTGTCTTGTGTGATCACATCTTGCGCATCTGAGTCGTAGTCCAGCAGGCGCTTATCGAAGTAGGTGACCTCTTGAATAAACGGCACTTTCACATAGAGCCCCGGCTCCGTGAGATTGCGAACAGGCTTCCCGAGTTGGACCACGATCGCATTCTGGATTATGTCCACGGTGAAGAGCGGTGAGGCCCCCAGGAAAAACAACCCGATGACGACCACCACGAGTGCAATGATGAACCCCTGCTTGGTCATGGTTTCTGGTCCTCAACGGCGGTGCCGGTCCTGGGTTTGAGACGCTCGAGCGGAAGGTAAGGAAGCACACGATCACCGGTCTTGCCATCAATGATGATCTTCTCGATATTCGGCAGGATTTCTTCCATTGTTTCGATATAAATCCGCTTGCTGATGATGTCTTTGGCCTGATTGTATTCTTTCAGGGTCGCCACAAAACGGTTGGCCTCACCTTGGGCGCGATTCAGTCGCGCCTGGGCGTTACCCTTGGCCTGGTTCACCACCTGAGCGGCTTCACCTTGGGCTTTGGGGAGAATGTCGTTGCGATAGCTCTGAGACTGGTTGATCAGTTTCTCTCGATCTTCCTTCGCATTCGTCACATCCTTGAACGCAGCCGCCACGGCTTCGGGAGGACTGACGTCCTGGAGTTGGATGGCTGCGATCTGGACGCCGCCCTGATACTGGTCGAGAAGGGATTGCAGGAGTACCTGGGTATCCTGCTGGATCTGGGCTTTGCCGGTCGTCAACGCCTCGTCGATCTTGCCCTTACCGACCACTTCCCGCATTGAGGCCTCGGCAGCTTTGCCGATCGTCTCATTAATTTCTGCGACGTTAAAGAGATAGTCCGCAGACGTTTTAATCTTGTATTGCACGATGAATTCGATGGCCAGGATGTTCATGTCGCCGGTGAGCATCAGGGCTTCTTGCGCCAGCATTTGCTGGCGACCTTGCCGATCTGTGCGGAAGCCTACCTCAATACGGTGGAGTTTTTGGACTTTCGGCTGCAAGACGGTTTCGACGAAGGGGATTTTCCCGTGGGGGCCAGGTCCCACGGTTCGGACAGGGGCACCGAATCGCTTGACGACGCCCTCCTCGTCCGGGCCGACGATAAAGGCGCTCTGCCAGGCAAGAAAGACGAGCAGCACTGCCAAGGCGATGTTTCTGAAGCCGCTTGAGGGCATCAGATTCTTGAAGGAGGGTATCACATTCTTGAATTGTGATTGCGCCTGTCTGAGGGCATCCTCCAGTGGGTCGCTCTTCTTACTCCAAGGATCTTTGGGGTCCCAGACCATGCGAAGTGTTCGACCAAATATAATTGCGAAGGATTTCTGTCCGCGTCACCTTAGCAGACTGCCTAGAAGCTGCGCAATCACGATAATCTCCGGTCGGTCCATCATGAATTCTTGATGTAGAAGAAGGGACGCCTCCGCTGTCTGGGAAAAATCGAGACAAAACAGCTGAACCGTGCCACGCGTTTGCCGATGAGACGCGGCTGGACATCCTCGATCGGCTCAAGGAAGGCGAGCGTTGCGTGTGTGAATTGACTGCTCACAGCCGCGCATCCGTGCTTGCAGCAGAACGTCACGAATAATAAAGGGTAAGTACGCAGGTTTGATTCACGATCGTCCGGAAGGCCGCTGGATCTATTACTCAATCAACTCTGATGCGGTCGAGGAGCTAGAGATCTCTGGTGTAGATGGGGTAAGCGATACTAGCGAGAGAGCCGACGCTGGCAAAGCACCACTCAGGCCAGGACCATGTCGCTGACCGTCGTCCAGCGATGGACGACGGCCATGGCTGAAGGTCTTAATCATCGCCAACTAAGGTCGCGATCGCTTTCGAGACGTCGTTGGCTCCGATTGCGAGGACGAGAGCAAAGGCGAGCAGGGAGCTTTCCATCGTAGCATTTAGGAGGTGACGGATCCGCCACAAGATGAACCGGCACCTGCCGTACAGCCATAGCAATGGTTGCGCGTCGTGATCTGTCGCTGATTGAGTGAAGCCGGATCAAAGTCGCGGATATGGGCAGGGGCACCATGATCCACCGGCAGATCGAGCATCTGGTTGAAGTCGCAGTCGTAGAGGGTGCCGTCCCAGCCCACTGAGATCGTGAAGCGGCACATAACGCCGGCCGCGGCAGCGGGATTGAAAGCGTTGGCCAATCGTTCCATATACTGCTCGTAGTTGCCGCTCTCCAGGAGAAACTCAAGAAACCGGCTGATCGGCATATTGGTGATCGTATAGAGATGGTTGAACTCGACGCCATGGCGGGCCAGGAGTTCTTTTCGGAACTGCGCTTCGATCGCCTCTTGCTTGGGAGGGAGAAAGGCTCCGACCGGATTACAGACGAGATTCAACGACAACCCGCTGCCAGCCTGGCCGTAGCCGAGTCGATTGAGGAGGCGAAGCGCCCGGATTGATTTCTCAAAAACTCCCTCGCCTCGCTGCGCATCGGTCTGGTTGGCGCGGTAATAGGGCAGCGATGCGACGATTTCCACGCGATGCCCGGCGAGGAACTCTGCCAAGTCCGCTTGGGACGGGAGGAGCAACACAGACAGGTTACATCGGTCCATCACGTGGCGACCCAGTGTCCGGCTCTGTTCAACCAGCCAGCGAAAGTTGGGGTTGAGTTCCGGTGCTCCACCCGTGATATCGACCGTTGGAATATCGGTCTTAGCGAGAGCCCGGATGCACTGCTCTGCCGTTTCTCTGGACATACTTTCGGTTCGGTCAGGCCCTGCATCGACGTGACAGTGACGACAGGTCTGATTGCAGAGTTTGCCGACATTGATCTGAAAGACGGTGATCCCGGTGGCGCGAAGCGGCAGCAAGCCGATGTGATCGAGTTGCATCTCGAAGGGGAGGCAGCTCGTTGTCCTCCCGAGCATCTTCAATTGCTCCGTTGAGGAGGCGAGGGGGCTCTGTTGTGCAAGCAGGGTTAGCGCCATATGTGTGCCCGTTCGCCCTCACCGCACATGACCGATCGTCACCAACGTTGATTCTGAAAACCGCAGGTCACAGCAGCCCTCGCCCGTCGACGCAGCCCGAGCATAGCGATCGCTGACCTTTTTGGCAATCTCATCTACTGGCATAGAGTCCTCACGTTCGAATAAAAATATGCAGTCCTCTCGATGTATCAACTTCGGTGGCGGTTCGTCAACTCTGTTTCCCCCCAGGTTCCCCGTCAGGCACACAAGGGATAGACTGAACCCTATCGATTTCGAGAAGCACCACGCGCCTGCGTTTGCCAGAGCCACCAATAGACGGCTGCATTGAGGACGACCACCACTGTGCCCAACAGCGACTGAAGGCCTCGTGTCAGGTTCTCAGGGTAGAGGAGCGGCAGCAGGTAGCGTACCGTAAAATCGTGTTCATCGCCGACCTCGCCACCCTGCACACGCAGCCAATTCTCGAGGGGTGTGAGTGGGCAGATCCAGCCGGTGAATTCGACGATCGCGCCCCACAGAGCTGCCGGCAGGTGCAGCCACGCGATCCACCGCCACCTCAGCACAAGCAGCCCACCGCAGAGGACAAACACCACGAAAGCTAGGTGCACAATCAGAACCAGATCGGCCAGGAATGAATACATCAGCACACTCGGTTAGAACAACGAAGTGGAGTCGGTCGGTTTCGGATAGGTCAGCGCGCCCTTCTCGAAATGGGCAAATGACGTGAGGACGTGCAGGGTGGCTTTCTCGGGAGACATGATGTGCCGGACTTCCCAGCCTTTGCTCGTCAGCGCATCGGCGATGAGCGAGCGATGGCAGCGCCAAGGGACAGCCTCGGCGCACATGATCGCCGTCCTCGTGTCCGTGCCATACGCCATAAGCGCATCAAGGGCTCTTTGAAATTTGTCCGTCTGCATATAGTCGGCGTACCCGCGAAAACTGGCGTTGCGCCATCCGATGTTGATCGAATCCTTCTGAGCCTTTCGAAGACCCCCAAGTGCCGGCATGTGGAGAGAGACGAGACCGGCCTCTTTCAGCCTTTCGGACAGCGTATCCGTATTGAACTGCGGATTGTAACGGGATCGAGGAACGGTGCGGACATCGACGAGGAGGATGATTTCATGGGCGCGCAACACGCGGATGAATTCATCGATCGGTCTCGTCGAATGGCCAAGAGTCCAGAGAGTTAAAAACATATCGCGTTGATTGTGGCACAGCGAAGGGCCAATCGCTACGGGGGAGCGAGCCTGCAGACTACTCTGGAGGGAGTGTTGCGGGATTCAGTTCCAGCAGGCGGTGGTGCCCGTTGGACACATGTTCGATTGTGAAGAGGCGATCGCCAACGTGGATGCTGCCCGTCATCACGCTGCCGCTTACGAAAAAAGCAAAGTCCCCGTGAGAGGCGTTCTTGAGGAGTCCGCGTATGACGGCCGAGTCGTTGATCCGGGAGATGGTGGACATGATATCCAACTCATACCGGGCGCCACCGAAGAGTTCGATGAAGATAGGGGGATGTGGCCTGGCGGCGGCATCTTTCAAGGTCTGAAGCGACTGGGGGTTCAACGCGATGGCTCGATCGCGGAGGACCCAGGGCTTGCGTGGGGCCGGTGTGTGATCGGGCACGCTCTGCCACACACTCGCAGGCAGAGGAGGCTCATCGGCCCACACAGGAAAAGAAAACACACAACTGAGGAGTCCCACAAGAAGCAGGCGTCGGTATGACACGCGGTTGAGCCTGTGCAACGTAAAGGCCATCAGAGGGTACTGGCCTGCTGAGCCCATATCGTCAGCTCCCCCGCATCTTCCAGGATGTCCACCGGGACTTCGTAATAGGTGTTGAGGGTCTGTTTGGCGTTGGGTCTGAATGGTTTCATCTCGCGCTCGCGATATCGTGGCGCCGTGGTCTCATTCGTCTTGAAATAGAGCCGGCCCTTATGGACGATGCCGAAGAACACCCTACCACAGTACAGCCCGTATCCGCCGAACATCGCGCGGCAGGTCACACCGTGCAGATCGCTGAGTTGATCCAGCACGAAGTCCTTGAATCCGTCGTGCTTCGGCGCCACGGTAGTCTCACAGAGGCTTGCGTGCCGCGACCATCCGGACGGCGAGGGGAAAGGTGATTCTGTTGCCCCGCTGGAACCGGGTCGCAGCTTGGGTGATGAGGCGCCTCACCTCTTGTATTTGTGACGCCGAGAGTGTTGCCATGAGATTCTGAATCGGTGCCGCGATTTCCAGGAGGCTCGTGTAGTACTCCTCGGCTGACGCATACGACCATTCCGCGAGAAATTCTTGGTCAATGACATCGACTAATCCGGCCTGCTGCAGCATGCCGGCGAGATCGCCGGGCTTGGCTAGCCGAAAGATGCCGGGGGCAGTGGGGTCTGGTGGGGGCAGTTCAACCACGCTCTTGACCGCCTCCATCGAGAGGCCGATCGAGGGATTCTTGTCGGGCGCAGACCAGACAGCCGCCGCGACCCAGCTTCCGGGCCTCAGCACGCGCGCAATTTCAGCGGCGGCCTTCGGAATCTCCGGCAAAAACATCAGGCAGAAGCGGCTCGTGACGGCATCGAACCAGTTCGCGTCAAATGGAAGCGCGGTCACGTCACTCGTGCGAAACGTCACGTTCGCGAGGCCCAACGCCGTGGCCTTGCGTCGCGCGACGGCGAGCATCTGCTCGGCGAGATCCAGTCCGATCACGCCCCCACTCGGCCCAACGATTTGTGCGCCGAGCAGTGCGGGATAGCCGGTGCCCGAACCGAGATCGAGCACGCGCATGCCGAATCGGAGCCGCGCATCGGCCACGAGCCGGTGATTCAGAAACGCCATCTGCTCGTCGAAGAATCGATCCCACTTCTCCCAGCCCCCTGCGACGCGGTTCCAGTCCTGCCGCTGGCCTTCGATGATCTGCTGGGAAGATTGCTGTGCCATGTGTGTTCCTTCCGTGCCATATCGGCACAACCGGCTTCGGAGTGTCAGCCGCCGCTCAAGGCGCAGATGATGTGGATCTGACCGTCTGGTTGAAGCGCAACAGACAGATCCTGCACCTGTTCCTCATTAACGAAGATTCTGATGTGCGGTCGAATCGTGTCCTGTTCGGTGATGATGCGAAAGCGCAGGCCGGGACAGCGACGCAAGTTGCGGTGAAGTCGCCTTTCTCGATCTCGGCATTGGTGCTCTCCCTTGTAAGTGGTTATTTGATCGTCTGCAATGTTTCGCGCAGTTCCTTCAACTCGACGCTCAAGAGATCAAGATGCAGGTCGCGCTGCGGTTGATCGTCCCTGAATTTCCAGAGCCGCTTGAAGATGGCCGTCAATTCCTTCTTGTGTGTCACGGCAAGGTCGTAAGCCGGCGTCTTGGCCTGGGTGTCCGTCACACCGCAGAACGCATCGCTGAGCGCATGGAACTGATTGTGCAAATCATCGAAGGCGGTATCGAAGCCTTTCCCGCCTTTGGCCTTGGTTGCCGTTGCCTCCATCATAGTAGTGAGGTTGATCATCGTCTCGACGCCGCTGGCGCCTTTCGCCTGCGTCGCATAGTCGCCTGCTCGGGGATAGAACAAATAGCTGCAGCCGGAGAGCCCGACCAGCATTATTGAAAGAGCGAACAATCCAATCATGCGTGGCATGCAACCTCCTTGTTGTCATGACCGCCGGGCCAATCCGAGGTGACGCCCCCGCAACATGCCACTACCCGCCGTGAATCTCGCGCCCACCTTGCGGCTGATTGACACCCTGTCGTCGATTGCCGTGCCGTACTTTTGCGAGCCCAGATAGATCGTGAACAGTTCACACGGCGATGCGATGAACGATACTTTCTGATGGATCATGGGCGCATGGCAAGTTGGCTCCCTTATCAGGCGGCCCAGGAGAGGCTCCGCCCGTGCTGATGTCCACACAGGGAGGCCTCGCCTGCGTAAAGGTTTTCCTTAGACCGTGACGGTCACGGTCTTGATCGCGGCCTTCACTTTGGCAGCCATTTCCGGAGGCAGTGATTCCAACTTATGGCACTGTTTCGCGTGCATGGCCACTAACTGCAACACCTCTGCTTCCGTTTCGGCCCGCACCTGGAATGCGCAACCGGATTTGGCGTCAACATCCAGACATCCCAGTTGCTTATAGGGTTTGGTCGCCATGATCTTCTCCTCCTTTATGATTGGGGTGAACGATCCCGTTTCTACTTCAAATGTTGCTCAGCCTCCCCTCTTGACGATTTTTCCATTTTGAGCCGTGTAGAGACCTGTTTCGTCCTTGGTCATGCGTTTCCCTGTATGTTTTGGCGTGACGTCATACTTAAAACGAAGGATGAAGCGGTCGCCACTGTGATCCTTGGACGCGGTTCCTTGTACTAGAAGCGGTTGCACTGTGGTCCGGTCACTTCGCAATGGTGATGCTGGGGACTCCGACGCGAGGCACCTCGGTGACGGTCATCTGGAACAAGAGATACAGCAATTGGAAGGCCTCGCGGTTCCAGCGTGCCATGGGGCCGGTGGCGTTGACCGCGTAATACTTCCCATGGGACTGAATCGACAGGTCGGCTCCCGAGGGCGCGCTATCCGATAGCAGGAGTTCCATGGTGTAGACGGGATTTTCCTGGACCGCCGGGGTCCGCGGATCCTTGTCGACGTGGT
>DASQFV010000174.1:0-5428 GCA_035632975.1 Nitrospiraceae bacterium | reverse complement strand
AAGCCAGTAGGCTTTTCCATTTCTATGAGAATGGCAGGGCACGCTGGCTCATCTCACACTGAGGAGGGCTACTACACAAGTGCCTTGATTTTAGGAGAGCATTACGAGCGGCTGCGTGGTATCTGTTTTCCCTATGCTGCCTCCAATCCCTCCAAGCTGGCGATCCCTGCTAAGTGCGGAGACGCCCAAACGCTATTATCGCGCGCTCGATGCGTTTCTTGAAAAAGAACTAGCCGGCGGGCAGACCATTTTGCCGGCTCGCAAGGACATCTTCAACGCGTTATCCTCAACATCGTACGACCAGGTCCGCGTGCTGCTCGTCGGCCAGGATCCCTATCCAACCCCTGGTCACGCCCATGGCCTCTGTTTCTCCGTGCAACCGGCCGTTCGGCCTCTGCCCTTCTCGTTGCGAAACGTCTATCGGGAACTCCATGAAGATCTTGGATGCCCGATCCCTAATAACGGGTATCTGGAACCCTGGGCCCGGCAGGGCGTCCTCATGCTCAACACGGTTCTCACGGTCCGAGCGAACAAGGCCAATTCGCATCGGGGACGCGGCTGGGAGCAATTCACCGATCGCATGATCGAATTGGTTGCAGCGAAGCAGACGCCGGTGGTCTTTGTATTGTGGGGACGTGAAGCCCAGAAGAAACAGCGGTTGGTCACGCAATCGCACCATGCCGTGGTTGCGTGCGCCCACCCCTCGCCCTTGTCGGTCAGAAAGTTTTTCGGATGCCGCTGCTTTTCGCACATCAACCGGGACCTTGCCGATGCCGGGCTGGCTCTAATTGACTGGCAGATTCCAGATGTCTGAGCGGGGCACCACGTCCACGATTGTGGTCTTGTGACGGCACGCTTTCCCTGGGAGCTTCTCCAAATCCTGTGTTCGAGGCCAGCAGACAGAATAATTATTGCCCCATGATATCCAGTCGTTAGAACTACTTCCTGTCTCCATCGCGTTGACTCTGCCCTCTATACTCTGTATGGTGAAGATACGACGTGAGCCACGCCGACTGTCCCATCTCTCGCACAGCACTCCCTCCTACGTTCCCGTGCGTCTGATTCTCCGGTCTCCGCCGCTTCTACGCCAAAGTGCCCATTGGTTGCTGCACGATCTGTGGCACACTATCGCTGTCTCTGATGAGCGCAGTAGGTGTGTCCAACCGACGGGACGCATCGGTCAGCCTCTGTCTACGTTTGTAACCAGTCACGCGAGAAAGGAGTGCCAAATGAATCAAGAGCAATTCAAAGCGTTTTGGATCCAACTCAAGGCGCCACTTAAAGCGAAGTGGGAGAAGATCACGGATGCGGATCTTCTGGAGATCGAGGGCAGTCTGAACACGTTCACGTCCGTGCTGGCGAAGCGCTATGGCCCAGCCCAGAATGGCGAGGTCGACATTTGGGCCAACCGACGCTATTCCCATTGGTCAGGGAACTATACTAGTAAGTATGCAGACCCGGTAAAGGTGGCCTGAGGAACGGCGGAGGCTAATCGCGCATGGCGAGGGTATCTGATAAGTAGCCCGTTCATGAAGCGCGCGCATCGAGAACCCTAACGAGGGAGAGGAAAGGATCGGTTTATGAAAAAGATTGTGATCAATAAGAGCTACAACACGTTTTGTGTAAGTCATGAGGCGTTTCTACGATTGCGTGAGCTGGGCCAGCAGGACGCACTCAAGGAAACGGATCTCGGCGCCTACTGGCCCGAGGCGGCGACGCCGAGAGAGCCGAGCCTCAATCAGTGCGGAAAACTGATCCCGCGCGATGATCTGAAGTTGGCCCAAGTTGTGGAGGAACTCGGCGGGGTTGCCAATGGCCATGGCGCAGAGTTGCGGGTGGTCGCGATCCCAGACGACATCCGGTGGGAAATTAGCGCCGTGGGCGGGATGGAGCACGTCAGCGAAGTCCACCGGACCTGGGCTTAGGAGCCTGTCCGACGTTG
Organism: Nitrospiraceae bacterium; assembly: GCA_035632975.1. Lineage (GTDB taxonomy): Bacteria > Nitrospirota > Nitrospiria > Nitrospirales > Nitrospiraceae > Palsa-1315. The sequence goes on along the minus strand of DASQFV010000174.1, from coordinate 3,486 downwards.
ACTGTTCTACTGCGGCGAACGAGCTAAGACCATCTGCGTCGTTCTCGGCCAGAAAAATCCTCAACGTATTCCAGCGAATACGCCTCCGGTTTTTCCATGCCTGCGGCCTCGCATCTGGCCGCAGCTCCTTCGCCTCGTCGCGAACGGCAATGTCAGACAGGTTCCTGGCCCGCATCATTCACGAAGGCTTCTACTGCAACCGCCGATGTTCAGGCGAGAGGCGCCGGGCCAGAGGCTAGAGGTGATCAGAAGGAATGTCTTCCCTCTCGCCTGGCTTCTATGCGATTTCGCGACGAACCGTCATGAATAACGCGAGTTAGGCCCTCTCCAGAAGGTGCCCCTGCGTCATGTCCTGTGGCCCATCCAGCAGCAACTTGGCTCGCTGAAACGCGTTGGTTCTCGCTTCCCATTCCGTCTTGTAGCCGTGCCGGCCGCCATCAAGATGGCTGAACCCCGGAATCGAAAACTTGCACAACCATTTACCATTCTTAATCTGGCTGGTGACCAAGATAACTTTCTGGCCTTTGGAGTAACAGGTTTCTGTCATGGTTGCCTCCGATTCGCGCAGCGTGCTGAAAAAGTACTCCAGCATAGTCTGGTCTCTCTGTTCTATTCAGTCTCTCTGGTCTGTTCGGTTGAACGAGACGAACCAGATGAACAAAACAAACCAGACGAACCCGTCCCACCGGTCACGCGCATTTCGGCCTCCTACTAGGCCGGCTTGACGAAACGATCCGGTGCCAGCACGCTGTGCAGTGATTGTGTGACAACGCGGCGATAGGGTGCCTTCTGTCGCAGCATGATGACGAGTTCTTCATCGTCGATCAAAATAGATAAGTCACCCTCGGTCACAAGCTGCCGATCCGGTGCCCCGATATTCATACGATATTGCGTCTTCCCGTCCGGATTCCGGTTGGGTCCGCTGACGATCTCGGTGAGCCCATCGATGAATCCGACATGCCCTTCGTGCCGGTGCTTGACCTTCGTGCCATCAGGAATGCGGACCCAGGCCGTGGCTGTTCGTGGCGGCAGAGGCTTCATGGGCTTCGCGGTATTCATGGACATGTGGTCTCTCCCTGTAATCCGTTATGGAGTGAAGAATCACTACCGGTTTTTTATCGCCTACCCCGCCGATGGCGGGATTTCGAAACACCTATTTCCCCTGCGAGTGGCTTCGAATCGAGCACGAAATGAGCCGCATGTCGTTGACGGAGGAACAGCGGGGCTATACAACTGATCCCGTGGGGGCCTCGTCAGCAGGGAACGGGACACGAGGGATTAGGATCATATCCATGGTTCAGCATGTACGCAACACTGTACCACACACACGTCTGCCATAGCCAACCCAGGGGCGGATGCCCCGGTCAGTCAGATCCTCGCCCGACTAGCCTTCTCTGCGCGTCTCGAACGACCCTCATCCTTCTAAATGATCCTTCCAAGCTCGCTCGTTCTCTCTTCAGGGATGGGGGCTGATTGATCTTCCACTGCGCGCTTCGAACGAGCATATTCCAATTTTCTACACCTCTCTCAAGAGGAGTGGCCGAGGTTGCCCTTTACTGCGCGCATCGAGCGACTACTGCTTCACCGTGGGGGCTCTGCGAGCAAGAAGGGCACCTGGCCGCTCCTCCCTCTCTTATTGCTGAATCGCGGAGAGCAACCATTTCCCATTCTGGTATCGCATGAATGTCCACACTTCGCTAGACTCGGTCGGCGTCTCCTCGCTGCCTTCGACGAGATAGCCTGGCTCTCCTCGTTGCTTCGTCAAGGACACGGTGTAGTCACGGGCACTCCAGCGAAGCCCTATCGTCGCGTAGTGTGTCGCGTCTTCGGTCCAGGTTTCCCGGACATCTGCGTTCAGGAGCACCACATCTTCCACATGATTCGCGATGTCTAAACTGGTCTGTTCGGCCAAGGCGGTGCTGAAATACGCCAGCATTTCAGGCGTGACGAACCGCCGCAACCCGGCCTGGTCTTGTTTGCTCCAGGCCTTTTGAATATCGATCAACAGTTGCTGAAAGGCCGTCTTGTCAGCGGAGGTGACCTCGGGGTCAACCGTCGCGGTGCGTAGGGTTGTGGCTGAAGGCTCTGCCTGTAGGGTGCCGCTGAATATACTGCTCCGTGTGAGTCCTGAAAAATCAGGAGTGGGTGACCGTCGCACTCTCAGAAAATAATAGAAGGCCCCGGCTCCCAGGAGCATGAGGATGAGGAGTATCCCCGTGGAGCTGGAAGACCCGGCGGTCTGGTCGGTTTGGCCGACCTGCTCACCGGCATCGTTAGTACGCGCGCTGCTGTCCGTCGCTCCGAACAGCATATTGCCGATATATGATCCGGCGATGCCGGCCGCGAGACCAGCCAATAGCGGATTGCGCTGCATGAACGAGGGCTGCCTGGTAGACGCGGGCTGGGCAGTTGAGGTTGGGCTGCCGGGCGCTGATTGTGGTGCGGTCGCGGATTGCCTTGGTGTGGCCGACTGTTCAATCGGCTTCGCGCCGTTCTGGTCATAGGTGCGTGATCCACGGCTGCCCATGCTCCCGTAGGAGCCACCGCCCCTTGAACCGCTGGAATATCCGCCACCATATCCTCCGCCTCTCGCCCTCGCAAAGGATACGGTCGGGACCCCGATCAGAGAAATCACGATAATTGCGGCAATGAGTTTTGTTGTGTTCAAGATATGTTTCCTTTCCATCGATGTCGCAGGGCAATCAAACACTTACCGCCATCATCCTAGCAGAAATGGCCCCAAGAAAACCTATCTCTCTTTGGAGTAGTGGCCAGAGAGTAGCGGGTGGCGCGGATCTTGATTCATGGTTATCGCTTTGTTATGTTGAACGTGATGGGAAAGGATCCCGGCAAATGAAACATCAGGCTGCAATCGTATCAGCACTGTGCCTGATGGGCCTCTTGTCGTTCTCCTATGCGGGAGCGGCAGGTGAGGGGCCTCTTGCCACAGGCCCTACAACGGCAGGGGCTCTCGGCAAGCTGGGTCAGCCCGCTCCGAGAAGCGATGTGGCGGGCCGAGCATCATCCGAACCGCCGGGACCATCGACGCCATGGAATGTCTTTGGAAACGTTCCCTCAATCAGCGGAGACTACTCGGTTGGACGGAGCAGGCTCATGCCGTATATCGGTGCAGGTTTTGGTAGCGGCTATACATCAGACTTAGACCGTTCTTTGAGTGGCGGCCCTTCCATTCAAGCTAACTCCGGCCTTCGAAGCCTCTTCGGGCAAGGCCTCACCCCCAATGAATTCCAGATGGGAATCCGCGTCCCGTTCTGAACAATCTCCAGAAACTCGGCGACATTTTCCTGTCCTCTCCGCATCCGTGCCTCGTTTGCGCTGTGGTCGTGAAGGAGAGTGAGCTGCCGCTCTGGCTTCTTCTGACTGCAAGTCATCCATCGCGGATGGTATGATTTAATGGGCTTCGACAGACTGAATTTCTATCCATATTTTTGAGAGGGAATCATGGCCATGAATCTGGCGCGTTGC
>DASQFV010000173.1:0-4992 GCA_035632975.1 Nitrospiraceae bacterium | reverse complement strand
GGAGCTGATTTCCACGCCGGGAATGATTTCAATTCCCAGCTCAGCCCCGGCTGCTATGGCGTCGGGAATGCCGGACACAATGTCGTGGTCCGTAATGGCGAGTGCCTTCACCTTGGCCTTATGGGCAAGCTGTAGTACCTCAGCCGGCGAGAGACTTCCATCGGAGTGGGTCGTATGGAGATGGAGATCGATGCGACTCATGTCTACTCGTGCGGGAGGCCGCTGATGCCCGCTTGTTGTGCGACGAGTTGCGCGGTGAAGACGGCGCCGTGTCCATGGCCGCCGTCGTGTTCGCCTTCGTCGTACGACAGCACGCGGAGATTGGACGTGAGCCGGAGCAATTCGTTGTGCGCGAGGCAAAATTCCCAACGGCGCGGATGGCGATGTCGCAAGTAGTTGTCGATGGTGAAGGTTTCGTAGACCAAGACTCCGTTCGGCTTCAGCGATTCGATGAGCGCGGGAAACAGTGCGCGATGGAGATAGAAGAACGCGACGATCACGTCATATTCCTGCTTCGGAAATTCCGGCCGTTCATCGGTTGCTCGTTCGAGGTCCACCGTCCGGACCGTGAGACCTGGGATGTTCCGTTGTTTCGCCGTGGCAGCGAGCTGGGCCATGGCCTGTTCATCGCGGTCTATTGCATCGACTTGAAAGCCGTGCGAGGCGAGATAGAGCGCGTTGCGTCCAGACCCAGCCGCGACGTCAAGCGTCCTGCCTTTCGGTAAGCGATGGAGTTGCTGAGTCAGAAACCGAGCCGGAGTTGGTCCCGGATCCTGAATCTGGTGAGCCAGGCGTGATCGTTCGAGTAGCACGCCCACCGATCCGGGCACATGCTCCATCGGAGGCGCAAGCTTTCGGAGCCAAATCTTGCCCCGTTCGATGGGAAATTCCGCAAAGAGCATGGTGAGGAGCCGTTCCGCGAATGTTTCCAGCAGTGCGCAATCCTGCACCGCGCCTATCTCGATAACTCGATCTGCCACTTGCGCATAGTCGACCGTGTGGTGGATGTCATCCGAAGTCGCCGCCGGTTCAGTCTGACACTCCAATTCCAGGTCCACCGCCAACGGTTGAGGCCGTCGTCGCTCCTCCGGAGTCACGCCGCAGCGCCCCTGAAACTCCAGCCGTTCGATGATGACCTTTCCAGCCATTGGCGCATTCTCAAGGATCGGATTGTGAGCTGTCAATAAAACGAAGGAGGGGGGAGTGGAAAGACCTTGCCTTGATCCCTTGCTCCCGGAGCGCGCGCCTGGGAAGGGCCTCGCTCGACGGACGCAGTGAGACCAGCCCTGGTGTCTTTCCAGGGACCAAGTGACAAGAAGCGTACATTTACGGCTCTTTGGGGGTAAGGGGAGGAGGTATCTGAACCCTCCTATTCTTTCGTTCGGTACCGTGGTCATTTCAGGCCTTCCACTTCGGTCAGGCCTCGGTGGGTCCCCGCCCTTCCGACAACAGGCTCCGAACCCGCTCTCCCTTTGCACCGAACATGAACAAGGCGGAACAGGGGTACTGTGATTGCTCTGCGTAGGTGCTAAGAGGCAGCGAAAGATCGGTCGGTTACCGGCCTATTGGAGAGGAAGGAAGAAAAGAAGTCAGAACGTCCTAGGTCTTGCTTGCTCAGGTCGATAGAAGGCTGGCCAGATAGTAGGTCAAGCAACGTCCCCGGTTTCACTACCCCTATTAAATGGATGAAAACCAATCTTATTGTCTTCTCGGTCTTGCAAGCCCGTGAAGTACACAAGCACTGAGTCAAGCTTCTGCATCAGAATGGCCCGCTCGCACCACAGACCGTCGAGATACGTCACGTCACACGTCAGGCTGTTGCACGAAGCGCCAATCGTTTAAGCGCGTCTTGCGGAACCTTGAATTCCTGCAGATCAATGCCCAGTGAATTCTCAAGGTTCTCGATCGCCGTGTTGAACTCGTTGACCCACCGTTCTTCAACCTCGTGACGCTCCGGAACGTTACCCCGTATCGAGGTGATAGCGGCATACGCTCTCAGAATCTGGTCACCGTCGTTCATACTAGTTGCCATCACACCGTCTCCCAATCAGCAGGCCGCAGATAGAGTCGCCGTTCACTCCAGCGGGTAGTTAGCTTGCCTTTTTCATTTCTTCCTTCAATCGCTCGGCAATCCAAAGCTTGATAACCGATTGCCTCGTCACTCCAAGGCGGCTCGCCTGGGCATCCTGTGACTCGATGATCCAACTGGGAAAATCGACGTTCACGCGTCTCTGTTCATGCCCCGGACGGCGGGCGTTCGAGAGAGCAAGATGAGAACTAATGTCTTTCTTCTCATCAAACATTTTTCCGAGGTTCTTCGCTTTCATAGTACAATTCCCTCTCTTCCTTTCTGGCTCTTCGGACCGAAATCAACCGAACGCGTCCCTTCCGATAGGTAAAAAAGGCCGACCATAGTTTCTGACCGAGAGCCCCAATGAGAACATACCGAGGTTCGTCTTCTGTTTTCGCTGGGATTTCAAGCCGGTCTTCGTCTTCCCACAGTTGTTGCGCCTCTACAAAATCAATTCCATGTTTTCCAAGGTTGGCCCTGCTCTTCGAAGCATGAAACTCAAAACTCATAACGGTATAAAAATTATACCAACATGGAGCTCTCTGTCAATCAAGGAAGGATTCGATTGGCCAGGCAAGCTAACGCTCTGGCGCAGCCGCACGCCGAGCACGGATCGTCGGCTTAGACCAGGGCCATGCGTCGGTGTGACAGAAATCAAGAAATTACTCCCGAACCCTTTGTTTCGACCCATTTGTTTCACCATCGGGATAGGCTGCGAATCCTTAATCCATTCAGGTATTATCCCTTCGTTGTTGGCCTACATCTGGAGGAGTAGCCAGGCTGGCCTTCACTGCGCGCATCGAACGCACTCTGCGAGCGAAAGGGACCATCCAGGCCACCCTGCCCTCTATTGACTGCCCTTTCCGCCGGCCCCTATAATCACCTCACGTTTCTTCCTACAACGCGCTGATTCAGCTCACAAAATGGCGGAATTTACGCACTTCAACGAGTCGGGACGGGCGCGCATGGTCGATGTCAGTGCCAAGAATTCGACCGAGCGGGCCGCGACAGCTCAGGCCACAGTCCTTCTCCAGCCCGAAACCCTTGAAAAGATTCAACGGGGCAAGATTGCCAAGGGCGATGTCCTATCCGTCGCGCAGGTCGCTGGCGTGATGGGAGCCAAGAAGACCCCAGACCTTATTCCTATGTGCCATCCGATTCTCCTCACCAGCGTCGACATCTCATTTAAAGAAGAAACTCAGCCGGATCGCGAAGGCCGGTGCTCGATCACGATCACGGCGACAGCTAAAACTACTGGGCCGACCGGGGTGGAGATGGAAGCGATGACGGCGGCCTCTGTTGCGGCGCTCACGATCTACGATATGTGTAAAGCGGTTGATCGTGGGATGAGCTTCAGTGAGGTATCCTTGCTCTCTAAGTCTGGTGGAAGGTCAGGAACGTTTACAAGGCGTTAACCTATAGATGCTCGTGTAATGTAGAAGGTTTGTTTATGGTCACGATCAGGCTCTTTGGGATTACGAAGTCACTGGCGGGGAATCAAGAGTCTGTGTCGCTTGCGTTGAACAATGGGAAGCAAGTGAAGGACTTGGTCGGTCTTCTGGATGCCGGGTATCCAGCGATCGGGGAGTTGATCCATAAAAAAAAGGTTCTGGTGTCGGTGAATCAGGAGATTGCCCACGAGGAGACGGACATTCGAGACGGCGATGAGGTGGCGTTGTTGCCTCCTTTTGCCGGTGGAACATCCACGATGAATGAAACACCTGACGATGCCCAGTTTGTCCGTGTACAACGGGAAGATTTTTCCGTTAATGCGGAGATCAGTCGGGTGCGAGGCCGGTCGACGCGGATCGGCGGCATTTCGATTTTTCTCGGGACGGCGCGCGATCGGTCCAAGGGGCGGGATGTGGATAGCATCACGTTCGAACATTACGAGGGAATGGCGCAAAAGAAGCTGGGCGAAATCCGCGAGCGGGCGTTGAAGAATTTCGATATCATCGAGGTCGCGATCCTCCACCGGTATGGCAAAATCGGCATCGGCGAAAACATCGTGCTGATTGTCGTGGGGGCTGAGCATCGGGCCGAGGCGTTCCGTGCCTGCAAGTGGGCGATCGATGAATTGAAACAAATCACGCCGATCTGGAAACTCGAACACACGCCGGAAGGCGAAGTCTGGGCGGAGGAGCATCCGTAGGGACGTGAGACGTAAGGGGCAGTTTCTAATGCTGAATGTTCAATGATGAATGTTGAATGGCTGAGGGGTCGGTTGCTAGAAAATTAAACATTGAACATTCAACATTCAACATTGGGGCGCACAAGGCAAATCACAGGTAATGAGTGAATTATCAAAAGATATGGTACGGGTAGCCGATACGTACGGTCGGCCGCTTCGCAGTCTGCGTTTGTCCGTGACGGATCGATGCAATCTCCGCTGCAAGTACTGCATGCCGGAGGAGAACTATGTCTGGCTGCCGCGCAAGGATGTGCTGACTCATGAGGAAATGGCAGGCCTGACTGGCTATTTCACTGACCTTGGCGTAGATCGCGTACGGCTCACCGGTGGAGAGCCTTTGCTTCGACGCAATTTGCCCCAGCTGATTCGTCTGTTGCTCCAAAACCGGCGGGTGACGGATATCGCGCTCACGACGAATGGCATTCTTCTGGCGGACCAGGCTGAGGCGCTGTATGAGGCAGGGCTTCACCGCGTCACGGTCAGCCTCGATACGTTAAGACCGGAACGATTTCGTCAACTGACCCGCTATGATGAGTTTGCGCGCGTATTGGAAGGGATTGAGTCGGTGGCTCGGGCGGGATTCACCGGCTTAAAACTCGATACGGTGGCGATTCGGGGGTTCAATGACGATGAGTTGGTCGCGCTGATCGAGTTCGGCAAGCAGGTGCAGGCGGAAGTTCGGTTTATCGAGTATATGGACGTCGGTGGTGCGAACGAGTGGTCTCAACAG
>DASQFV010000172.1:0-17186 GCA_035632975.1 Nitrospiraceae bacterium | reverse complement strand
TCGATCCAGAAGGAAGCTACCATTCGGTGTCGACACGGCTTCGACCCATCCTCGATCTGGCGATGCGCCTCCCCGCTTCGTTGATCTTCGATATGGAACAAGCTGATACAAAAGCATTGCTGGTGGAGATCTTCACCAGGCTCTTCGCAGAGCCTTCTTACAAGGACTATCCATATGCGGGTCTCGCGTTGCAGGCCTACCATCGGGAAACGGAACGAGATATCGAGGGGCTCCTGTCCTGGGTTCGCCGGCGTGGGGTGCCCATCACGATTCGACTCGTGAAAGGGGCCTACTGGGATTCGGATATGATCCGCTATCGGCAACGAGGTTGGGCTGTTCCTCTCTTTGAACAAAAAGTATTGACGGATGCCAACTATGAGTCGCTCACGCATCTTATTTTATCTCAGACATCCCTGATTCGACCGGCCTTCGGGACACACAATCTCCGTACGTTGGCCTACATCGAGGCGGTTGCGGAGTCGCTCGGGCTCCCTCCAGAGGCCTGGGAATATCAGATGATCTTCGGCATGGCTGAGCCCTTTCAGCAGGCGGTCACGCAGTATGGGCGGCGATTGCGGCTTTACACCCCGGTGGGGGAACTGCTTCCAGGCATGGCCTATCTCGTACGGCGATTGCTGGAAAACACCTCGAACGAATCATTTCTACGCAAGGAGTATGTGGAGTCCCAGCCTTTGAGCACGTTGTTGGCTCCGCCTGTCCCTGAGCGACTGAGTCAGAATCAGCCGTCTCATCGAGCCGGTGTGCAGGAGTTTCGAAATGAACCGCAGCAGGATTTTGCACAGGCCGACAGCCGCGCGGCGATGCAGCAGGCCCTGGCGACCGTACGGTCGCAACTCGGCCGGCAGTGGACTTCGTCGTCCGGAGGGCAGCGTCTGACGGGGCCGTTCATCGAGTCTCGCAACCCCGGACGTCCGGATGAAGTCGTGGGCCGGTTGTCTGGCGCGAGTTCGGAGGATGTCGAACAGGCGGTGCGCCAGGCGGTTCAGGCGTGGGAATCCTGGCGCGACCACACATCGGAGCGACGAGCGGACATCATGCGTGCTGCCGCCGCGCTCATGCGGACACAGCGCGATGAGTTGGCAGCATGGGAGATATTGGAGTGCGGGAAGCCATGGCGGGAGGCGGATGCGGATCTCGCGGAAGCGATCGACTTTCTAGAATTTTATGCGGCAGACTGGCGCAGGCTTGCTCCCCAAAGACGGTTAGGACAGGCGCCGGGTGAACTGAACCTGCGACTCTATAGCCCTCGCGGGGTGACGGCCGTCATCGCCCCGTGGAATTTTCCGCTGGCGATTCCCGCCGGCCTGGTGTCGGCGGCGCTCGTGACCGGGAATCCCGTGATCTTCAAACCCTCAGAGCGCTCGCCAATGATGGGGCACTGGCTCACGGAGATCATGCGGGAGGCCGGTGTGCCTGAGGAGGTACTCTGTTGTTTGCCGGGTGGGCCCGACATCGGACGGGCGTTGGTGCTTCATCCTGAGATCACGACAATCGCATTTACCGGTTCGAAGGACGTGGGGCTCGGCATCCTGAAAGACGCCGGTACCTTTATGCCGGGGCAACAAATGGTCAAACGGGTGCTGGCCGAGATGGGAGGGAAAAATGCGATCATTGTGGATGAGACTGCGGATCTCGATGATGCGATCACCGGAGTCGTCTCATCGTTCACCGGCTATGCGGGTCAGAAATGCTCCGCCTGCTCGCGGGCAATCGTGCATGCCGCGATCTACGATAGTTTTCTAGATCGCCTCAAAGAGGCGGTGCTGAGCCTGAGGGTCGGAGATCCAGAGGACCCGGGCACGCAGGTCGGGCCGGTGATTGATCGTCGAGCGCAGGCAAAGATTCAGGAATACATTGAGATTGGGAAGAAGGAAGCCCGCCTGCTGGTGGAAGGGATTGTGACGGGACCAGGGTGGTATATCGGGCCGACGGTCTTCGCGGATGTGGCGCCGATACATCGAGTAGCCCAAGAGGAAATCTTTGGGCCGATCCTCGCGGTGATGAAGGCCGCTTCCTTTCAAGAAGCGCTGACCCTGGCGAATTCAGGGGCCTACGCACTCACCGGCGGAGTCTATTCACGAAGCCCTGCCAATCTGGAACTGGCACGGCAACGGTTCGATGTCGGGAATCTCTATCTGAATCGTCCGATCACGGGTGCGTTAGTCGGACGCCAGCCGTTTGGGGGCCATCGGCTCTCCGGAGTCGGAGCGAAAGCCGGAGGTGAAGAGTACCTGACGCAATTCGTGGTCACCCGCGTCGTCAGCGAGCAGACCCTCCGTCGAGGATTCGCGCCGCCCGAGTGATGCCTTCGGCGGCTTGATCTCGTAAGTTTCCAATTCTTCCACGATATCCGTAACCACGCCCCGGTCGTCCAACGGCGAGAGTTCCTGCCGCTCGGCATACTTGACCAACCCCACACCCTTCACAAACCAGGCGGTCATCACATCAGTTCCCTGGACCGTCCTCTTCGCGCCGGAGAGATGAATCTGCATGTGCATGCGCGCTTCCACCTTCACGGCATCCTTGAACGTGCCGGCCGGCACGGTGACCGATTCCTGTCCCAGCACTGTGGCATCGCCTTGTGCATCGGCCTTTTCGTCGATGCCGTCCCGATCCAGGTCGGTGTCAAAATCCAGCTCCTTGCGGTTGAATTGCGGGAAAGACGACGAGACCTTCATGGGGAAGCGCACGATCTGATAGGGCACGAGCTGTTTTTCAAAGGGTGTGCCCGGGTCCGAGCCGTAATAGACGATGCCGACGCTATCACGGCGATAGAAACTATTCATTGGGCCATGGTTGCCCGGATTGGTATCGTGGAACACGGTGACCGTCATGCCCTTGATGTCTTTCGTGCCTGTGACCGAGGACACGTTGGAGAAGAATTTATGCTCAATCGTTTGCAGAGGCCCTTCAGTAGCCTGGCCACGGTAGTGCCATTCGTTCCCAATCTGATCGGGGAAATAGTCGGCGGACTGGGTAATGACACCGGCGTTTTCCGCTGCAAGAGGCGCTGACCAGGTACTCCAGACGAGCAGCAAAGCTGTTCCCAGCATGAGGGCCATTCGATATCCCGGCGTCTTCAGCGGCATGCGCAAAATCCTCCAGTGGTTGAACGCTAGGAGCCTGTCTGACATAGACCGTTCTACTGCGGCGAACGATCCCCACCCATCTGCGACGTTCTCGGCCCGCTCCCAAGAACTGTGAAACGTGAGGCGTGAACCGTGAAACGAGGGTCAGCCTTGGTCGGACAGGCTCCCAGGTGACCGTACCATAGGAATCCTGGAGGCGGCAAGGGAAGGAGATCGGGCTAGTCCATATCTCGACCGCAGGCTTGCCTTCCCCCGATATCCCACCCATAATCCTCTGGCAGGATGTTGAAAAAGCCCTCCAGCTTCGTTCTCGCATCGTTCAGACCCTCAACGTACCCAAAGGGTACGCCTCGGGCCTTCACTCGCTGCGGCCTTGCTGGAGGAGCTTTTTGAACATCCTGCAGAACGGTTTTCTTTTCGTCTAAGCCGTTCTGTTTGGTGACATGCAGGGAAATTAACGTAGGATTTCCCAATCGTCCAATTACGTGACAAGCCACCGAGATGACGAAACCGGCTAGCGAATTCACACATGCGGTGCTTGTGACCGGTGCGTCCGGAGGGATTGGTCGAGCGATCAGCCTGGCCTTTGCGGCGGCAGGCTGGTCTGTCGGGGTACATTACCATCGAAACAAGGCAAGGGCAGAGGACACGCTCACGCAAATGGTAGCCGCCGGTGGAGCCGGGGCGCTCTACGAGGCCGATATTCGCGAGTCGCGTGCGGTGCAACAGATGGTGGAAGCCTCCTGCCGCCAGACACCTGTGCCATCGGTGTTTGTCTGCAATGCCGGAATCGCAGGGAGCCATCTCCTTCTTCGACAAGAAGAAGAAGATTGGGCCGAGGTGTTGGCCACGAATCTCACGGGAACATTTCACTGCCTCCGCGCCATGGCCCCTCCCCTCCTCGCCCGCGGCGGCGGGTCGATCGTCGTGATTGGATCGCATGCCGGGTTCCATGGCTCAACGGGACAAGCAGCCTACGCGGCGTCAAAAGCCGGTCTCACCGGTCTGGTGCACACTGCAGCCCAGGAGTGGGGAGCGGGTAACGTCCGTGTGAATCTTCTCTTACCTGGATGGCAGCAGACGGGACTGTCAAGAATATTCATGCCGGAAAGCGATAGTTGGAACGGTCATGCGTTGGGCCGTCCGCCGTCACGAGAGGAAGTTGCCAAGACAGTCTTTCATCTGGCGCAACTTGGCGATGTGTCGGGACAGGTGTGGAACTGTGACAGCCGAATCCTCTAGCAGGATGTCCCAAAAACCCGCCCTTCTCACCCGCCCGACCCAGGCGCGCCGAGACGCGCCTCTTCCCATGCTTCGTTCTCACCTCGAAAGCATCTTCAACGTAGCCCATCGGGAATAGAATTGCGCTAGCAATTCGGGGTGGGCGGGTGAGAAAGTTACGCCTGCGGTGCTTTCTTCGGCTGCGGCCTTGCTGACGGCCTTTTGGATCATCCTGCATGAGTAGGTAAACAGAGTTTTCCGTGATCTGCTAAAACCCACACTATGCGAAAAGTTAAACGACACGCTCACGATTCTCGCCCGCGAGGGATATTTATCACCGGGACTGATACGGGGGTTGGTAAAACACTCGTCACGTCTGCGCTCGTGCGGTGTCTGAGTCAACGGGGGGTTGATGTGGGAGTCATGAAACCGATTGAGACAGGGGTCTCGCGATCGGCCAAGGCTCAGTCTGACGGAGCGCGATTGCGAAGAGCGGCTAGAAGCCATGATCCGGTGGCAGAAGTCTGTCCTTATGTCTTTCGACTCCCCGTGGCGCCGCTTTCTGCCGCGCGAGCGGAGGGAACGACCGTGCGAGTGGCGACCATTATGCGAGCCTTCCGTGCCCTTCGTCAGAAGCATATGCTTGTGGTGGTAGAGGGTGTGGGCGGCGTGCATGTGCCTATCACGTCGTCACTTAACATATCGGACTTAATCTATCGAATGAAGTTGCCTGCCATCGTGGTCGGAAAATCTGGCTTGGGAGGAATCAATCACGCGCTATTGACGCTTCACGCGCTCCGCCGCCGAAAGATTCCCATCTTGGCGTTGGTCTTGAATCAACGTCGACCGGTGCGTACCAAAACCGCTCGAGGGCAGGAACGATCGACCGTGAGTCTCCTTCGGCGCCTCGCGAAGGTTCCCGTTGTGGGCTCCCTCCTCTACAGCCCGAGCGTGAATCAAAATTGGAACGAAGGTTTGGTCCGCCTCGCGGGGACCGCTCCGATTACGAAGCTGGCAAGGCTGGTCCTGACATCTTGGCGAGGAATGCTTTCACGGCGAGCCTGATATCCGGGGCCTTGAGGACCGCTGAAATGACCGCGACGCCATTCGCTCCAGCGCGCATCACCTCCCCTGCCTGGTCGATCTGAATGCCACCAATCGCAAAGACGGGCAACGCCGTGAGCGAGCGCATCGCACATAATCCCTCAACCCCAACCACCGGGTCGTGGTCCTGTTTGGAACCGGGTTTGAAGATGGGACCAAAGCCAAGATAATCCGGTTTCCCGGCGGTGGCCTCCCGCACCTGGTCTGGATTGTGCGTGGAGATCCCGATCAGCTTGTCCGGGCCCATCACCTTCCTTGCCAGGTCGAGCGGCAAGTCTCCCTGCCCCAAATGCACGCCATCGGCATTCAAGGCCAGGGCCAAGTCACAGCGATCGTTGACGATGAAGAGTACACCTGCCCTCGCAGCAGCCTGTCTGAGCGACAAAGCTTCCACGTAGGCGTCCTTCATCGATGCGGTCTTGTTGCGATATTGGAAGAGGGAGGCGCCTGCCTCAGCCGCGGCCGTCAGCACCTTGACCAAGGGACGCGTAGGGCAGACCGACGGATCGAGAATGATATAGAGGCCTGAGAGGGAGTAAGGGCGCGCGGCATTCATGAGGAAGACATTCTAGCTCGAATGAGCAATCAAGTCGCTAGCGGGATGCTGAAAAAGCCCGCCCGCTTGGCCGTGCAAAAGCCATGGCCAGGTGCGTCGCCCCCTCGCTTGCGAGGTCGAGCGCCCTTCGCATGATCTTGGCGCGAAGAGTGACCCCCACATCGGATGATTTCCGTATTCGCAGTTGTAATAGAAGTCTTCATGAATAATACGGGTTAGGGGCGGGACTGGAGAGAATCGCAAAACGGGTGATAGGAGAATCGTGAGTGGCTGTCAGACGAGGTTGCGGGACACATTAGCCGGCGAGGAAGCGCTCGAGGAAGGTGGTGGAGACGTGGCCCTTTTGGAAGTCGGGGTCGTTGAGGATACGTTTGTGCAGCGGGATGGTCGTCTTGATGCCTTCGATCACATACTCGTCGAGGGCTCGGCGCATGCGGGCGATGGATTCCTGCCGGTCCCGTCCGTGCGTGATGACTTTGGCGATCATCGAATCGTAGAACGGGACGACCATCATGTTCTGTTCCATCGCCGAGTCGACGCGCACGCCGAATCCGCCTGGCGCGCTGTACTTCGTGACCATTCCGGGACAGGGCGTAAACTTTTCCGGGTCTTCGGCATTGATGCGACACTCGAGGCTGTGCCCATTGAGCTTGATGTCTTGCTGCTTGAACGAGAGGGAGTGCCCGTCGGCGAGCCGGATCTGCTCCTTGATGAGATCGATGCCGGTCACCATTTCGGTGATCGCATGTTCCACCTGGATGCGGGTGTTCACTTCCATGAAGAAGAAGTTGTGATCCTTGTCGAGCAGGAACTCGACGGTGCCGACATTCCGGTAGTGCACGGCTTTGACAGCTTCGACGGCGACGCGGCAGATTTCCCGGCGGAGTTTCTCGTCGACGGCGGGCGACGGCGTTTCTTCGAGAAGCTTCTGATGCCGGCGTTGGATCGAGCAGTCGCGCTCGCCAAGATGCACGATATGCCCACGATGGTCGGCGGCAATCTGCACTTCAATATGGCGGGGCTCGAGAAAATATCGTTCGAGGTAGACTGCATCGTTGCCGAATGTTGTCTTCGCCTCGGCCTGCGCAGCTTGAAACGCACGCGCGAGGTCTTCGGCCTTGTTCACAACGCGCATGCCGCGTCCGCCTCCACCGGCTGAGGCTTTGATGATGACGGGATAGCCGATCTTGGTGGCGGCTTCGAGGGCTCCCTGTTCGCTCTTCAGCTCACCGGGACTGCCCGGCGTGACGGGTAAGCCTCGGCGGGCGACGATATCGCGCGCCTTGGCTTTGTCGCCTAGGAGGGCGATGTGTTCGGACGTGGGGCCGATGAATTTGATGCCGATGGACTCGCAGACTTCGGCGAAGTGGGCGTTCTCGGAGAGGAATCCATAGCCGGGATGGACGGCGTCCGCCCCGGTGATCTCGGCCGCGCTCAGAACGTTGGGAATATTTCGGTAGCTGAGAGCGGCGTCAGGAGGCCCGACGCAGATCTTCTCGTCGGCTGCGCGCACATGGAGGCTCGCCGCATCGGCCTCAGAAAAGATTGCCACGGTCTTTATGCCAAGTTCCTTACAGGCCCGAATGACCCGAAGCGCGATCTCACCGCGATTGGCTATCAACACTTTTTTGAACACGTGAGTACTCCGACGTGTGTCGAGGGAAGAGGACTAGGGGATGGCTGTCGGGTCGACGAGGAAGAGCGCCTGGCCATACTCCACTGGCTTTGTGCTTTCGGCCAGAATTTTCGTGACCCGCCCATTGACCTCCGATTCGATTTCGTTCATCAACTTCATCGCTTCGACAATGCACAGGACTTGTCCCTTTTTCACGTAATCGCCCTCCTCAACATAGGGGTCGGCATCCGGAGAGGGGGACCGATAGAAGGTTCCGACGATCGGGGATGCGATGGTGATCATGCCCGTCGTGTCTTCAGTCTGTGTGCCGGCCGCGGCGGGCGGCTGAGAGACTGAGGTTGAGCCGGACGCTCCCTGGTCGGCGACGGTGGTCGTGATCGATTTGACCCCGATTTCAGACCGCACGCGGATTCTGAGGCCTTCGCGCTCCAATTCCAGTTCAGTCAGGTTGTTCTTCTTGAGCAGATCGATTAATTCTTGGATGTGCTTGGTCTGTTGTCCGGGCAGCGAGCGTGTGCCCTGCCCGCTCTGGGTCGCGGCAAAGGCCTGAGGCAGAATGATCGGGGTTCCACCCTTCTTCGGCTTGCTCGACTTCTGCTTACTCACCGTACACGCTCCACGTAAGCTCTCGTGCGCGTATCGATCTTGATCACGGTCCCGGCTTCCAAATAAAGCGGCACCTTGATGATGGCGCCGGTTTCGAGGGTGGCTGGCTTCGTGCCGCCCGTGGCTGTATCACCCCGAAAACCCGGTTCGGCGCCGATGACTTTTAGTTCGACAAAGTTGGGCAGTTCGACGTCGATCGGGCGATGTTCGTACACGAGAATCTTCACCGTCATGTTTTCTTTCAAGAGATCCGCATTTTCGCCGAGGTTGCCCTTCTCGAATGTGAGTTGCTCGAAGGTCTCTGTGTCCATAAAGGTATATGCGTCGTCGGTCGCATAGAGGAATTGCATGGTCCGTTCTTCGAGATTCGGCTCTTCGAACCGTTCTCCGGATCGGAAGGTACGATCCAGGACATTGCCTGAAAGATAGCTCTTGAGCTTGGTGCGCACGAAGGCTCCGCCCTTGCCCGGTTTTACATGTTGAAACTCAACGATATAAAATGGCTGGTTATCTACCATGAGCCGCACGCCACCGCGAAAATCGGTCGTAGAAATCACTCGGTTCTCCCTTCAGGCGGTAAGAGGCCGCTCGGCCGGCTCCGCAATTATCTCGTTCATCTTGCCGTCCGTCGCGACGTCGCTGGTGCGGCCGTCTTCTTCTGGCGCCGGGATGCGGTCAGATGGTCGTGCAGCCCACGGAGTGCGAGGAGATAGCCGGTTGGACCCAAGCCGGAAATCTGCCCGATAGCAACTCCCGCAACATAGGACCGGTGGCGAAATTCTTCCCGTTGATGAATATTGGACAGATGCACCTCAACCGTCGGCAGGCCGACCGACGCAATGGCGTCCCGGATTGCGACACTGGTGTGGGTATAGGCGGCAGGGTTAATGATGATCCCATCGTATTCCGTCCGAGCCTCTTGAATCCAGGTGACCAGTTCGCTCTCGCTATTCGACTGGCGGAGGTCCACTTTCACTGCCAACTCCTTCGCCAGCTTCGTGATGGTCGAGTCCAGGGCATTGAGGGACAGGGTGCCGTAAATCGACTGCTCCCTGGTCCCGAGGAGATTCAGATTTGGGCCGTGCAAGACTCGTATTCGCAGCATGTCTTTGCGTTCACGTATCGGATATGCGGGGATGATCCCTCATGACAGAGTCCAGCAGGGTGGCATTGTAGCAGTCCACCACAGACCGGTCAAACGCGTAAAAAAATATTTTAGGAAGTTTTTGGGTGCGGCTCGTTCGTTGCGTCACGATCGTGACGGCGTGATTCGATGGCGTGGAGCCAGGCTTCCAGCTGGGCCACGGCTCCCGCGTGAGGCGATGGAGGAGGCATCACCGCAGTATCGGCGGCTTGGGGATTTGGCATTACACGTGGGTCGGTAGCAGCGATTTCTGGTTCGAGCGGAGTTGAGACTGGCATGGCATCTGGAGGGGTACTCGCCTGCTGGGCGGAGAGTTTACGCGAGACTGGAGCCGCCTGCTTGGGCCGTTCCGGTTCCTTCTTTTGTTTCAACGGTCCTCCTAGAGCAGATTGGACCGAGAGCGCTTCCTCATCACGCGGGTTGACTGCCAGGATGATAGCGCAGGATTGCAGTGCCGATTCGTTCAGCCCCTGGCTCTGATAGATCTTGATCAAGGTCCGATGCGCGCGCAGGTTTTCAGGGCTCAGCTTGACGGATTCTTCCAGAATCGCCTTGGCCTTCGTGGCTTCACCCATGTGGTCATAAGCACGTCCGAGCGCGACCATGGCGGTAATAAAGCCGGGATAAAATTTCAGGCCGTCTTCGAGGACACCCGCGGCTTCCTGCCACATGCCGACTTTTCCGTACTCTTCGGCCAGTGGCATGAAAACTTTGGAATATGGGTCCTTGGCTAACTGGGTGGCCATTCGATCGATTTCCAGGGCGCTTTCGGGGGCGTTCTGATTCTGAGCCATGGGCTGCTAGCGTCCTCCCGCTACCGGCTTGGGGGCCTGGCCGGATTGTCTGGTGCGGAGCAGTTCTTTCGCCCGGTTCAGGATCGCGTCGGCGAGTGCACGTTTTGGCATCAGCGGCAATTCTGTCATGTCCCCCTGCCGGTCGATCAATGTGGCTGCGTTCTGATCGCTGTCAAATCCCCCTCCCAATGTCGTGACATCGTTCGCAACAATGAGGTCGAGTCCCTTCGCCACCAGCTTATCTTTCGCGTGGGTGATCAGGTCGCTGGTCTCAGCGGCGAAGCCAACCATGAGTTGCGTGGTCCGTTTGGCAGATAAGGAGGCCAGGATGTCAGTGGTCCGTTCCAGATCTAGCGTCTGGTCGGTTCGCCCTTGCTTGTGAATTTTTTGCGAGGCAGGGTGCTTGGGACGAAAATCAGCCACAGCGGCGGCCATGATCACAGCCGTGGACCATGCAAGGTGCGCGGACAGGGCCTTCGTCATCTCCTCAGCCGTGGCGACTGCGACGACCTCGACGCCTCTCGGAGTTGGCAGGGCTGTGGGACCAGTGACGAGGACCACCTGGGCTCCCCTCGCCTGGGCGGCTTCGGCGATGGCATAGCCCATCTTGCCGGAGGAGCGGTTTGAAATGAAGCGCACCGGATCGATCGGCTCTTGCGTCGGGCCTGCCGAAACCAGAATACGGTGCCCTTGCCAATCGCGTCGTGGAGCCAGCGCTGCCTGAATAGCCTCCAGAATTGTGCCTTCCTCTGCCAAGCGGCCTTGGCCGATCCGCCCGGAAGCGAGGGGGCCGATTTCTGGATTCACCACGATGGTTCCCCTCGCACGCAACGTCGCGACGTGTGCAGTGACGGATGGATGGGTCCACATCCCACCGTCCATGGCGGGGGCCACAATCAACGGGCACTGTGCCGTGAGGAGCATGGTCGAGAGCAGATCGTCGCCCAGCCCCAGCGCTGACTTTGCGAGGCAATTGGCCGTGGCCGGCGCAATGACGATGGCATCTGCCTGCTCGGGTAATGACAAGTGTTTCATCTCCTGATGCGCCTCAAACACGTCCGTCGAGACGGGATGGCCGGAAAGCACTTCAAACGTCAGCGGTGTGACGAACCTCGCGGCCGATTGCGTCATCACGACGTGCACGACCGCTCCTTCACGGAGCAAGGTCCGGAGCAACGCGACAGCCTTATAGGCCGCGATGCTGCCGGTCACGCCGAGCACGATCTGTTTCCCGATCAACGTCGGCCCTACTGAGCCGGAGATCTTCACCACTTACTCCTCGCTCTCGCCCACCGCGGGCTTCGGGGTATCGTCGACATAGACGCTCAGCTCTTTCTTGATCTCCTTCGCATCGTCGCCAGTCATCACGGCGATCCGCTCCATTTCGCCTTCCTTGCCGCGCTTCGCTTCCTTCGTTGCATCCCGCGCTTCTTGACCGACGAGGTATTTGATTTGTCCCCGGAGAACTTCATCGAGGGCGATGGTCGTTTCTTTGGTGAAGCGTGAAGCGGCATGACGTGATCCCTGCACAATGTGCTTCGCCCGTTGGGCTGCGATGATCGTCAGCCGGTGGCGTGAGTCAAATTCGTCTGCTGTGTATTGGGGCAACAGTCTCAACATGTCGATCATGGATGCATACTCCTTTGGGTTAGGGAAGATCTTTGCGATCTCCCGTTTTCTGTTCATCGTCAAGAATGAAATTATTCTCGAGCCACGTCATGTTCAAGCGTTTCGTCTTCAAGCGTTCCGACCAGAAGATGCTTTCGAGATCACGAAGCGACTGGCCGAGGTCTTCGTTTCGGACGATATAGGCATATTCGCGGTAGCTCCACACCTCTTCTTTGACTTTGTGCAGTCGCCGTTGAATCTCTTCCGCCGTATCGGAGGCCCTGGTTTGGAGCCGGGCCCGGAGCTCGGTCATCGAGGGAGGAAGGATAAAGATCGACACCGAATCCTCGAATCGTTTCTTGACCTGCATAGCCCCTTGTACATCGATCTCCAGCAACACATCGATCCCCTGATCGATCTTCTCGGTCAGCGATTTCCAGGGCGTCCCGTAGAGATGTCCGTACACGTGGGCCCACTCGACGAACTCATTTCGCGCGACCATCTCTTGGAATGTTTGCTCTCCGACGAAGTAATATGCCCGCCCATGCTCTTCGCCTGGCCGCGGCTTCCTCGTTGTATAGGAAATTGAATGCCACAGTCCGGGGAGGTTCGTCGCGAGTTGCTTGCAGAGCGTGGTTTTCCCCGTCCCGGAGGGCGCGGAGATAATGAAAAGAATGCCCCGCCGATCCGTTGAGGACCGGGGTTGGTCTGACGCCGGCGCCGTGGAGCTGGTAGTGGTGGCTGAGTTCATTCGACGTTCTGCACCTGTTCACGAATGCGTTCCAATTCGGCCTTCATCTGGACCACATGCCCGGCGATTTCCGCGTCGTTGGCTTTCGAGCCGATCGTGTTGACTTCCCGCCCGATTTCCTGGAGCAGGAAGTCGAGTGTTTTGCCCACGGATTCTGCACGCTTGAGTGTCTGCTCAAACTGTATCATATGCGAGTCCAATCTGACTATTTCTTCCGTAATGTCACCACGGTCCGCGTACACCGCCAACTCCTGATAGAGCCGTGGTGGATCGGGGATTTCCGATCCCAGCAGCTTCTCCACACGGATCTTCATTCTGTCGAAGGTCCCCTGGGCCAGCAGAGGGGTCCGTGCGGCGACGAGCGTTTGGTGTCTCCGGATCGTCTGAATCCGCACGCTCATATCCTCTGCCAGGGCCTTCCCTTCGCGCGTTCGCATGCCCTCAAGATCCGTCAGTGCCTGGGTCGTCAGTTGCTGAACTATCTTCGCCAGTTTCGGGTCTTCCGTCGGTTGATCCGAGATCGACACAACGTCACGGAGCCCAGCCATGAGCGCCAGATCAATGGAACCGCTCAGCTTCAGGGATTTCTTGAGGGTACGGAGGGCCTGATGGTACTGCTTAGCGAGTGCTTGGTCAAGATTGACGCTTCCGGCGCGGCCTTTGCCCCCTTGGACCGTCACTGTGATGTCGATGCGTCCACGGGTACAGCGTTGCTGGATGGCTTTCTTGAATGAGTCTTCCAGATGGCTCAATGGCCGGGGAAGGCGGCAGGCGATTTCGAGAAAGCGATGGTTGACGGAGCGCATTTCCACCGTCACGGACCCATCCTGCCAGGGAGCCTGTCGTCGGCCGAAACCGGTCATGCTACGAATCATTGGGGACCTTTCTCTTTCCATGGGCAGTGCCGGTAGAGCGGACAGGAGCGGCACCGAGGTTTTCTCGCGAGGCAGATGTAGCGGCCATGCAGCAACAGGCGTTGCGAGACAGCCGTCCACTGGGACATCGGCATGAGCTGCTGCAGGTCCTGTTCGACCAGGTATGGATTGTCGGATCTGGTCAGACCGAGTCGCTTCGCCACGCGCTTCACATGGGTATCGACGACGATACTGGGCTGGCCGAAGGCATTCCCGAGAATGACATTCGCGGTCTTTCTGCCGACGCCCGGCAAGGTGATCAATTCTTCCATCGTGTGCGGGACCTGTTCGCCGAAGCGCTCGGCCACGGCTTTGCCGCAGGCGACGAGATGTTTCGCCTTGTTCTTAAAGAAACCGGTGGAACGAATGAGCTGTTCGAGTTCAGGAAGATTAGCCGCAGCCAGCTCTGCCGGTTGCCGATACCGCCGAAAGAGCGAGGGAGTGACCTGGTTGACTCGCTGGTCGGTACACTGGGCGGAGAGGATTGTGGCCACGAGCAACTCCCAAGGGGAACGATGGTCGAGTTCCATCTTCGGGCTTGGCATCGTGCGCTGGAGCGTCTTCGCAATCTCTCGGAGACGCTTCCGATAATCCGAGGGTGGTAGCGATTTCATCGTCATGGCTGGTATCAGAGAGGGCCAATTGTGCAGCGGGTTAAGGACGAGATGCAAGCGTGTGTGCCGGGGCTGCCGATTTTTGGGAAGAGCCGTTCACCGGGACAAGCGCGGCCAGCCTTTCTTCGAGGTGCTGGATCAGTGGGGGCAAGGTCTCCTGATGCAGGGCCGAAATCCCAATCGCGCTGTAGCGCCGACACAGGGCCTCCGCTTGCCCGGTCGGAAGCAGATCGCACTTGTTGAATACCAGCACCCGTGGAAGCTGATCGAGGGTGAGGCTTTGCAGTACGGTGTCGACCGCTGCGATATGAGCGTCCAGATCTTTTGCCCCTGCATCGATCACATGCAAGAGGAGGTCGGCATCACGTAATTCGTCCAATGTCGTTCTGAAGGCGGCGAGGAGATCTTTGGGAAGGTCGCGAATAAACCCCACCGTGTCGGTGATGATGACTTCCCGGCCATGCGGAAAATGCAGTCTGCGGCTCGTGGTGTCGAGCGTTTCAAAGACGCGCGGGGCCGTGCTCACCTGACTGTTCGTTAAGACGTTGAGCAATGTCGACTTGCCGGCGTTCGTGTAGCCCACGATGGACAGAACTGGGAATTCCTGTCGGATGCGGCGCGATCGCCGTTGGTCTTGGTGACGGGTAAAGCCCTCGATCTCCCGCTCCAAGTGGTCGATGCGCTCCCTGATGCGTCGGCGGTCCGTTTCGAGCTTCGTTTCACCGGGACCTCTGCTGCCGATGCCACCGCCCAAGCGCGAGAGGCTCGTTCCCTGACCGGAGAGACGGGGAAGCAGATAACGAAGTTGCGCCAACTCGACTTGCACCTTGCCTTCTCGGCTATGGGCCCGTTGTGCAAAGATGTCGAGGATCAGTTGAGTCCGATCAATGACCATGAGGTCGGTGATCTCCTCAATAGCGCGGAGCTGCGCGGGCGCCAAATCTTGATCGAAAATCAATAGATCTGCTCCCTTTTGCATGGCTTGCATCAGCACATCCTTGAGTTTACCGCTTCCCAATTGGAATCGATGATGGCCGCTCTGTGTGCGTTGCACTAAACGGTCGATCACGGTGAGATCTGCCGAGGAGGCCAGTTCTGCCAACTCGGTGAGACGTTCTTCTTGGTCGGCCTTACTCTTGGGCGAGGCGCTCACGAGGATGGCGGTCTGCCCCTGAGCCATCGTGTGAGACCCGCTCTGACGTTGGAGGTCTGACTCCAGTTCACGAATGAATGTCTCGAAACTCACCGGGCATTGATGCACCAGAGTGGGCTTCAGGAGCGTATACAATGGCCCCTGCGGACTGGGTGGATTCAAATGGGCCAGGGAGAGCAACCCTGGATCGCCCTTGGGTGTGACGGCCACCGTTCCGATCATGTCGAGTCGGAGCAGGCCCAATATGGTGAGGTCTTCTTGAGTGAGGGGCTGCTCTTTCAGAGATGAGCGGATCAGCCGAAGGCCCCGTAGCGATCGCGGGCTTGCACGAAAGGTGGCCAGAGTCGTTGGCGAGGGCTCGGTGCCGGCGCCGACCAGGACATCTTGAACAGCTCCCCGCCTGGTGATGACCAGTCCGATGGGCCGCCGAATCTCATGCGTGAACTGTGCGAGGATTTTTGCCGCTTCAGCTGAGATGACTTCATCCACCGGCATACGTCGGCGATACAGCCGCTGAAGCATTGCGAGCTGGCCAGCACGGAGACCAAGGACCTGTCCGTGAATTTCTGGAATGGGCGTCGTTTCCTTATCGTCCTTGGTTAGCAGGCTACGGAAAAACTCAGCCTGTGTAGTCTGTCTGGTCTATTCGGTATGTCTCGTGTGTTTGGTTGAACGAAACTAACCAGATGAACCACACAGACCAGACAGACCAAATGAACAAGACAGGGATGCTTGGGCATCGATGTCCAGGGGTGCACGGAGCCCTGCGCGAAGAGCCTGCCTCCCCGCTGCCGCGATCATCGCGGCATTATCCGTACAGTAGGTCAGCGGGGGAAGACTCAGGGGCAGGTTTTCGGAAGTGGCTCGTTGTTGGAGCAGCGTGCGCAATCGAGAATTGGCGGATACGCCTCCTACAACGGCCAACGCACGAGCGCTGGATGACCGGACTGCGGCAAAGGCTTTGTTGACCAAGACGGCGACGATGGCCTCCTGATAGCTGGCAGCAAAGTCAGCAGCTTGCGCCGCGATAGATTGCTCAGGCATTGCTTGAAGTGTGTAGAGCAAAGCGGTTTTTAAACCACTAAAACTAAAATCAAGACTCCCATTTTTGAGATACGAACGGGGAAATACAATGGTGTCTGGGTTTCCATGTCGAGCCAAGCGATCGATGGCTGGTCCCCCCGGATATTCCAGTCCAAGCAGCTGAGCGCCTTTGTCAAAGGCCTCCCCTGCCGCATCGTCTCTGGTAGCGCCAAGGAGCTGGCAGTGACCGCTGGGTTCCTTATAATAGAGATGGGTATGTCCACCCGAGACAACCAAGACCACACAGGGTAACGGAAACGCTGGGTCCTGTAACCAGGCGGAGGCGATATGGCCTTCAAGATGGCTTACGCCGACCACCGGAATATTCAAGGCATAGGCAAGTGCTTTTGCATAGTTGACCCCGACGAGGAGAGCGCCGGCCAGGCCGGGGCCTTGGGTGACGGCGATTCCAGCGAGATCCGTCCATGCGAGACCGGCTTGTTGCAGCGCCTCAGCGGAGACATCTTCGATCGATTCAATGTGGGCACGGGAGGCAAGTTCGGGAACGACGCCACCGAATCGCTGATGAATGGCGTGCTGTGACGTAATAATGTTCGAGAGGACGGCGCCGTCTGCGGCAAGCACCGATGCGGCTGTTTCATCACATGACGTCTCGATACCAAGGATGGGCCCCGGTATCCAGGTTGAGGTGGGCTGTTCTACGGTCGTCATTATGAAATCTTTGCCAATCAGGCGAAGTGGACCGGCGAAAAATGCGTTCTTCTGAGAGAAGCCAAATAACACGGCCCTTGTGGCCGCTGACGCCACAAGGGCCGTGTCGTACTCTATGGCGTTGCGCAGGTACAGGGCTGGGACATTAGACGCCAGCCATCGCCTCCTGCTCGATAAATGCCGGAGCACCGTCACGAATCACCACGCGGATCTTTCGGCA
>DASQFV010000171.1:0-2853 GCA_035632975.1 Nitrospiraceae bacterium | reverse complement strand
GACCGCCAGAAATACCGCGATGCCCGTGATCAGGACTCGAATGACTGCCGCGCGAACCCCGCCACTAAAAAAATAGTTCTTGATCTCCCGTGTGACGTGAAGCGTCGGCATCCATCACCCTACTGAACCGGAACCGGCTGCATGGGGACCGGTACGCGTTTGGCCGCGGAAAAATGGATTTCGGTGGCGAGCAACACCTTGTCGCCCTTCGTGGCCTTGATGATGACACGATCTCCCACCTCGGGCACGTTAGCGCTTTTCGGATTGCTCTCGTCCTTGTACCGGGTCTGTTTGTTGACCTGCACGTCCACCGACTGACCCTTGGGCGTTTTGACTTCGACATGGGTCGCGCCAATGGCCGTAATCGTGCCGAGCACATGTTGGTCGGTGCCATGGGCGAAGCTTGGCGTCGAAAAGAAGAAGCACGTGAGAGTCACAATCAGACGTAACCACATGGTGGATCCTTTTCCCTATATCGCCGTCGATGTATTAGTGATGATGGCCGCTATCGGTTCGTGGTGCCGCCGCATCGTTCCCTTGCAGGAACTGGCCGAAGGCGGCTTCTTCTTCCAGGTCTTTCTTCGTCTTGGGATTGAGCGCCTTCATCTGGTCGAGTTCTTCCGGTGTCAGTTGTGGGAGATGGCGAATGAAATGGACCAGCTTCCAACTGTCCAAATCTTTATCGAGGTCACCCTCTCCCCAGGCCGGCATGCCGGTGAAGCGGATACCGTTGTGGATCACCCAGAACATCTCACCGTCCGACATCGATTGGATGTCGGGTAACCGGAGGTCCAGCGCTTTGGGGTTGACATTCTTGCCGATGGGCGTCTGGCCGCTGCCGTCGTTGGCATGGCAGGTGGCGCAGTGATCGGCAAAATGCGCCAACGACTCTTTCAGCACGTCGGGGCTCAACGGGATCGGATTCTGCGCGTTTCGCTTCTCGTTCGGGATGGCCAGACGACGGATTTTCCGCGCTATCAAGACCTCCAAGGCATGCGGCTCGGTCTTGGCGCTAAATCCGGTCGTGAACAATTGATACCCCACCCACCCGAATGCACCGACAATCCCGAGGCCTACCACGGTGATGAAGACGATCAGTTTCGTTCGCATGGCTCTGCCGTTCACTATACAAAGTCTTTTGTCTGATTGCCACCGGGTTACCTAGACACGGAGACGCCACGCGGTCCTGCAAGGCGAAATATCAGCAGCGCGATGACGGGGAGATGCATCAGCAGCCCGCTCATCCCCATGAATGATTCGCCGATCCAGAACGTCACGCTGAGATTGAAGGCCAAGACGCCATAGTAAAGGCCGACTCCTAGCAGGAGTTGAGGTGTGACCGATGGAGGCAGCGAGAGCGCGGGGAGTCGTCGCTCGAGTGGAAAATAGATGGCGAGGGAGATGAGCCCGACGACGGCCCAACCGACATAATTCGTAAGGGGCACGCCGAAGTGTATGCCTGGGTCGGGATAATAATAAATCTTACCCAAGAACCAGCGGTCGCCGCGGAGTGCCAGCGGATCGATGACCATATCGATGAAGGCAAACAAGAAGGCGGTCAGGAAGTACACGGACCAACTCGTTCGTGCGGCTACATCAAGTTGTAGCGATTTGAGCATTGGCTGAGTGGAAGGAGGGGACGGCTTGATTGGAAGAACAAGACAAAGCGCAACGCAGTAGGCCGCGTAGAGCAGAAAACTGAACGAGATCGAGTCCATGAACGGGACGTTGGAGAAGTATAATTCCTGGCCCGAGGTCGAGCCATTGTAGTGGTACCACCCGAAGGGAATGCCGTTTCTGGTAGAGGAAAACTCACAGACGAAGGCCGTGGCCCAGCTCAACAGCCAGAACCGCCAGGTCCTGGGCCAGCCGATCAGCTTGATCGCGGCGAACAAGAACGCGGCCAGAAAGACGAAGACGTAGGGGCGGAATACAATCGTTTTCAGGAACAGGGCGAGAGTGTCCATCAACACTCAACATTCACGGTTATGCGTATCCGTGGCTGCGGAACCAGCGTACCGCTTTTTCAAGCGCCACCTCTGGAGGTGTTTGCGGGAGGCCGAGTTTGCTGATCGCTTTGCTGCAATCGTAGTGCATTTTATACTTGGCCATCTTCACGCCTTCGAGCGGGATGCGTGGCGGGTGGCCCGTGAGATTCGTGATCCATTGATTGGCATAGGCTAACGGAAGGACTGCCAATCTGGGCAGTTTGATCCAAGGAGCCTTCACGCCGGTCAGGCGGCTCAAGATCTCAAACACCTCACGAAGCATCAAGTTCTTGTTGCCCAGAATGTATCGCTCGCCGACCCGACCCTTCTGCATCGCGAGCAGATGGCCGGCGGCCACGTCATCGACGTCTACGATATTCATCCCGGTTTCGATATAGGCCGGCATGCGGCCTTTCATGAAATCCACGATGACCTGCCCCGTTGGAGTCGGCTTCACATCGCCTGTGCCGACCGGGGCACTGGGGTTCACAATGACGACCGGCAGCCCTGCTTTCGCCAGTTTTAAGACCTCTTGCTCAGCCAGGTATTTCGACCGTTTGTAGTGGCCGGCCATCTGTTCGAGCGAGACGGGCGTCTCTTCCGTGCCGAGCCCTCCGCCGGGCGGAAGGCCGATTGCGCCGATGGTGCTGCAGTAGACGATCCGTTCGGTGCCGACCTCGCGAGCCGCTTCCAGCAGATTCTTCGTGCCGGTGACGTTGACGTCGTAAAAGATTGCCGGATCCTTGGCCCAGAGCGCATAGTGCGCCGCCACATGGTAGAGCTGTCGGCAGCCGTGGAGCGCCCTGTGCAACGAGGCCTGGTCGCACAGATCGCCTTCGACCCGCTCGACGGTCAACTCCTGAAT
>DASQFV010000170.1:0-3442 GCA_035632975.1 Nitrospiraceae bacterium | reverse complement strand
AATCGTTCCCCGGCAGAGAATATTTGAACATTCTACTTTTCAAGATTGTCCCAGTCAATCCGCAACTCCGCGCATCGAAGCGCATTCCCTCCGATTGCTTCGCAATCGATTTTCCGGGACGTTCCATTAGCCCGGGCGAGGGCCTTCCGATTCGCCATGCCTCTACTCTACTAAGGGGAGTGGCCAAGGCTGCCCTTTACTGCGCGCATCGAACGATATATATACTCCCTCCGATCTTTCCCCGACCGAGCTTGCCCGTTCACTCTCCCGGGAACGGCACCCGCGTTGGTCCTACTGCGGCCGTCGAGCGAGGCCCTTCCTAGGGCGCGCGCTCCGGGAGCAAAGGACCAACGCGGGTGCCGTTCCCATCTCCCCCCTGTTACTCCGTCATATGGTACGGTAGAGGAAAGCAGGAGCTCGACGATGACCATCCAGGCACAATTTCCAGATGAGCAGAGCGTCGAAGGCGCCTTCACCAGGCAACCGGATGCCTTTCGGGGCTGGGTGACTGCGAATGGTAGTTCCGGCTACCCGGCGGCGAGTGGCCGCTACCATCTCTATGTCTCCTGGGCCTGCCCCTGGGCACATCGGACGATCATTGTGCGGAAACTCAAGAAACTCGAAGACGTGATCGGCATGACAGTCGTGGACCCGATCCGCGACGAGCGGGGGTGGGCGTTCCGCGAAGGGCCGGGCCATTCGCTCGATCCCATCAATGGATTCCAGTTCCTCAGCCAGGCCTACAAGGCCACCGATCCGAACTATCGGGGACGGTTCACCGTCCCTGTGTTGTGGGATACGGTGACGAAACGCATCGTCACCAATTCCGACGACGACCTCATGCGCATGTTCAACGGCGAGTTCAATCGCTTCACTGAGAGCATGATCGACCTATATCAAGAAGGAATCAGGAATGAGATCGACGACCTCAATACCTTCATCTACGAGAACGTGAACGACGGGGTCTATCGCGCGGGATTCGCTACCTCGCAGCAGGCCTATGAACGAGCCGTGCGACGCCTCTTCGACGCCTTCGATCAACTCGAGGACCGGCTGGCGCGCCAACGCTACCTCTTCGGCTCACAATTCGTCGAAACCGATTGGCGCTTGTTCGTCACCCTCGTGCGCTTCGACGCCGTCTACCACGGCCATTTCAAGTGCAACCTCAGGCGAATCATCGACTACCCGAACCTCTTTTGCTACCTCAAAGACCTCTATCAGACCGGCGGCATCGCCGACACCGTAAACTTCGACCACATCAAGCGGCACTACTACATCACCCACGACGACATCAATCCAACCCGTATTGTCCCCCTTGGCCCCGACCAAGATCTCACCACCCTCCACGGCCGCGAACGCCTGCGATAACGAGCAGACCGGTTCCTCTGGACAAACCAAATAACAGTCTTCTTCTGCTGGCGGCCTTTTCAGCATCCTGGTAAAGTGCAATTTTTTCAGAAAGTCTGTCCCCCATGTCCATCCAGTGGTTTCCCGGTCACATGAATGCGGCGCGCAAGGAAGCGGCCAAGACGATGGAGGTGATCGATGTCATCGTCGAAGTGCTGGATGCGCGCGTACCGAACGCCAGCTGCAATCCGCTGATCGAAGAGCTGCGCCTGACCCGCCAGCGTCCTAGCCTGAAGGTCCTCAACAAAGCTGATCTCGCCGATCCCGCCGTCACTCAGACCTGGCTCGACCTGTATAACCAGCAACCGGACGTCAGTGCCGTGGCCCTATCTTGCAGTCATGCGGGCGACGCCGCCAAGGTGCCCCAGCTCTGTCAGCCGCTCGCCCCCCATCGCAATAGCAGCGCAAAGCCGCTGCGCATGCTGATAATGGGAATCCCCAATGTCGGCAAATCGACCCTGATGAATATGCTCCTCAAACGCCGCGTCGCACGCGTGGGCGACGAACCAGCCGTAACCAAAATCCAACAGCGTCACAAACTGAACGACCACATGGCCATCACCGACTCACCAGGACTGTTGTGGGGAACCATCAAAGACCCTCACGTGGGCCTCCTGCTCGCCACGATCAACGCCGTGGGCCAAAGGGTCGTCGATGACGAGGCGGTCGCCGAATTTCTCGCCACCATCCTGCTTGCGCGCTATCCTGCCCGGCTCACGGCCCGCTACGGTTTTGCGGTGGACGGGCTGACTAGTGCGGGTGTAATCGACGCCGTCGCTAGAAAGCGCGGCTGCCTGCTGACCAGGAGCGGCGGCGGGCTAGACCGGGACAAAGCGGCAAGGATCCTGTTGTCGGACTACCGCAACGGCGCACTCGGCCGCACCAGCTTGGAGACACCTGATCGACGGCCAGAAGACACGCGCTCATAGCAAAAGTGTGAGGAGTCCTTCGCGAAACGTGTAGGAAAGGCGCGAAGTGTGATGACAAGAACTGAACCAGTGTGGTTGACCTCGTTTGGTTCGTGGGACTTCCAGCCCCCAGAGTGGTTAAGCGTACCAGGTGCATAGTTCTGATTGCGTTCCGGGTTTGCACCAGCTATATGATAGGACCTTCGCGATTTCAAGCTAGAGTCCCCTCCGTGCGGAGAACCGATGAGTAATTCTGATGTCCACTTCAACTTATACGTAACAACCTAGATGGTAACTAATATAATTCGATGGATCATCGCGGTTCCGGCAGGGCTCGTGGCTTGGTTCGGAGCTAACTATTCTATTGGTACGACATTCGGCTTTGCCCACGGATTTGAAGTGGTTGATGAGTTTTGGGACGCGCCGGATATGAATGGGATGCCGATTAGTGGCACATACATTATTCTTGTAACTAGGATTGTTGCAGCTGCTGCCCTTGTGGGTGTGATGGTCTACGTTGTACCGCACTATCACAAACGGGTGGCGATCGTTGCGGCCTCTCTTGTATCCGCCGCCGCCGTAGGTTTCTTGGGTTTCGTATTGTTTCAAGCTGTGAGTGCTGATCTAAACATCGGTCCGGATGGCTGGTACAGACAAATTCTGGACATGCTGAGCATTATCTTGGGCGCCATATTCGGTGCATGGATGGCATATGGAAATCAGAAACGTCTAGCTCGGGCTTAACCCGCATTATTCATGACGGTTCGTCGCGAAATCGTACGAAAGCGCGTTCCTCGTGAAGCATATTTCGTATCTCGCATGCGCCGATTCAGACACACTCATTCTAACCTGCGCCTCACGCTCAGGATCAGCGGATTGGCGATTGCAGCTGGCACGTGCATGACCGTTCGCGTTGGCGAGGGTGACTTTCCTGTCATTCGGGACGAACGTTCATTCTTTCACAATCACACCGCACGCGATGCGGGGCCCACCAGGCGCATCCTTTGTCGGCGGGTCCGGCAGATACTTATCGTCCAACTCATGGATGATGAAGGCGCTCCCATCGGTATCGAACAGGGTGTTGAGCCCCTCGGACAGGGTCACCCGGCTCGTGATCGTATACAGCG
>DASQFV010000169.1:0-3140 GCA_035632975.1 Nitrospiraceae bacterium | reverse complement strand
GGCGGCAAAGGTGGTGCCAAAGCCCGCCACAAGACCGATGATCTCATGCCATTCCATCGACACCTCACTCGCTGAGCCCGTTATCCAGATCCTAGCCCCACGGCTCCAGGTCAGCGTAACAGCCCGATTCTTGAAGTTCGTCGCCCGCTCGATCATAGGCCGTCACCTGCAGTGGATCGGTCAACCGCCAGGAACGGCCCGCAAGATCAACCCATGGTATTCTGACGCGCCCCAGGCGTTCCCAGGCGGCGCTATAGTCTTCCCGCACGGTGCCCGATTGACGCTCCCTCAGGTAGGGACTCCTGCAACCGTGTCTCTTCGGTAGCCCATCTCGCACTTGCTTAGTAGAAACCAGACACAATTGCGATGCTATCAACAAATAACTCCGCGTTGCAACCGTCCGGTCTTCCTTCCTGACATGCTCAGGATCTTCGCAACGGATGCAATAATCATCGGCACAAATGGGCCCTCGAGCAGCACCGGGTGCTCGTGAATCTGCGGCAGGACTATGCGGCCGGCCTCTATGCACTGGGAGGTCTTGTCGCAGAAGGGATTGCGCAAGGAAGCGGCAGCGGCGTTACGCAACTATCTCGCAAAGGAGAATGCTACTCCCGATGCCGAATCAGGCGAGCACGCGCCTGCCTGAAAGAAATCGATGGCGGGCGACTCGCCGAACCCGCCGAAACCCTCAAACCGACTGCAAGTATCCGAGTGCCCTGTCAGCCGTCCTCATATGGACAGCATAGGCTTA
Source organism: Nitrospiraceae bacterium (assembly GCA_035632975.1). Taxonomy (GTDB): domain Bacteria; phylum Nitrospirota; class Nitrospiria; order Nitrospirales; family Nitrospiraceae; genus Palsa-1315. The sequence continues at coordinate 2,389 of DASQFV010000169.1, read as the reverse complement.
AGTGCGGTAGATAAGGAGCTCGTCGACCACGAATACGGTGTTCACAGAAGTTGCCGGCACAGAAAGAGGAGACGACGATGAAGGAGTGGCGTTGTGCCATACACTATGGAGTGCTGGTGTGGATGTTCACCGGGTTTATCGGATGCGCGCCGGTCGAACCGCTGCCGCCTCCCCCGTCAACCCCGGTTTCCGTTTCGACATTCAAAAGTGTGATGGGGAAGTGGGCCGGGATATTGAAGACGACGCCCCGGTTACAGAGGGATGATTGGGTAACGTTCACGATCCGCGATGACGGGTCGTACGATTTTGTGAGCGTTCGTACAATCGGAATCTTCCGGGGGCAGGGAACATTCACGCTCATCGACGGCAAGCTCAAAGCGGAGACCGAGCAAGGATGGACCGTCGCCACGCTCTACGAGGAGGGAGCGCAGCGGCTGATGAAAGTTGATGGGGCGACGAAGGATGGCGTGCAATACTCGGCTGATTTGACCCCAACCAAATGACCTGTTCTCTCAGAGGGTCCTACTCATTACAGGGGTCAGAAGTTCTGGGCGTTCGGGTCGGTGAGATTCATATTGGCCGCGACCACGAAAACCCTTGGGAATCACATGCGAAGTAAGCTCGCGGCCGGCTGTATTCTTGTGTCGGCGATATTGTTCTTCGGCTGTTCGCTTACACAAGAATTTTCACGGACTCCGAGAACCGCAGTCGAGCAATTGCTGCTCACTAAGGCGGTCGAGTATGCGCTGCACAACCTGACGGTATCTCTCCCGGAACAGACAAGCCTGCGTGTCGATGTCACGGGCCTCCAAACCGACCGGTCCCACTTTAATATGGTGGGAGAAGACCGGGGTGTTTTGCACGGACCATCGCTCGATCTCCTCTTAATTCGCGATTCCATTGCCACGGGTCTGGGCCGATTGGGCTACCGAATCGATCCGCGCGGTGCAGAACCCACGTACCTGGCGCGGGTGGTCGTCGAATCGTTCGGAACGACGCAGGGGGTCACATTCTTCGGCATGCCGCCTGTGACAAGTGTCTTGATTCCCTTTTCTCTCCCCGCTCTCACGCTGTACGCCGCCGAGGGACAGAAGGGGTACGCCAGGCTGCACGTGGATTTCTTCGAGTACCGGACAGGAAAGTTTGTGGAATCATCTCCAACCATCATCGGCCGGACCTATTACTATCAATACACCCTGCTGTTCTTCTTTACCTGGCAAAGAACGGACTTGAGCGCCCCTCCCTAACCTCTCGTGCGACAGCCTACACTGTGGCTTACTATGACAGGTACTGACTCCGGTCACCGTTATCCTCTGCTTCGCAAGCTGAGTCTCTTCCTGTTCGGGATGGTTCTATTCCTTGCCGCATTCGTGTTTTATCTCCAAACAGGACACGCATTCCGGCACATCATTATTCCGCTCGTGTCTGCAGTTGTCCCCGGCAAACTTCAAGTAAATGACGGGTCTGTCACCTTCCCCGCCACACTCGAATTGGCAGGACTCTCCTATCAACAACCGGAGGTAGGCCTGTCGCTGCAGATAGACCGGCTTCTTTTTCGGATTTCCGTAATGACATGGCTGCGCGAACACCTCCTCCTTGTGGAAGAACTCGATCTTGAGAATGGCAATCTGCGCATGGCTTCGGAGATGACAACGCCTCCGCAAAACGGCGAAACAGCGGTTGCAACGGCCGGCAAGACTGCGCTGATAGTTCCATTAGCTATTCAACGCGCGCGTCTGGAGAACATCACTCTTTCGATCCAAACAGGCAGTGATGAGTTCACGGTGCGAAACCTGAAGATGGCGATCGATGGTGTCGGGCCTGGTCGAACCGGAACCATCGACCTGCGCAGCGAGGTGGCATTTGAGCGTTCTGCAGGCCAGATGCGCTGGGCCGGTGCACTTCTCTTGACCGGCGCTATTGAAGAAAGCCCTGGCGGCCAAGAGTTGAAGTGGAATATGTCACATAAGATGAAGGTTCGGGAGTGGCCCGCGCATGTCGCCTCGTCCGACTCCGGCGCAATCACGCTCGATCAGACGCTGTCAGGTCACTATGACTTCACGCGGGCGACTGTGCACGCCGACTCATCGTTGACTCTTCGACTAGGCGAGACCTCCCTCGGTGACTTATCTCTTACGTTCACGCGAACCGAATCACCCGACGGTACGGTCATGGACGTTGGGATGAAGATTCAAGAAATGACTGATGCGGCGGTCAATCTCTTGCTGGGTAACGACAAATCGTTCCGACTTCGTTCAGCCCACATGAGCGGTGACGTGAATATTCATGCCATAGGGGAGCGGTACGATATTCGCTCCATATTCACAGGACAGCAGCTGCAAGCCGTCTCGGGGAAGGTCACGACTCCACCAGTGGATGTCGACGTGGC
>DASQFV010000168.1:0-7375 GCA_035632975.1 Nitrospiraceae bacterium | reverse complement strand
CTGACCACGGCCCTCATCATGCGATTTGGTCAGGAAGCCGAGGTCCTAGCTTGGAGTATGGTATTCCTGTTCCAGCCGATCTCCTGTGTGTTTTATCCGATGGAGGTGCTCCCCGGTTGGCTGCAGGCCATTGCCTGGGTGAACCCGGCTGCCCATGTGTTTGAAGGGATGCGCGCCGTGCTGAACACCTCTGCTGAGCCGATTGCCCATCTTGGGTGGGCGACCGGTCTCAATCTGTTGTTTCTCGGTATGGTCATTGCCGCCTTCCATTGGACGTTCGAGCTTTGCCGGGAACGGGGACTGCTGGTGCGCATCGGGGAGTAAATCGATAGCGGACGGGTTCAGATTGCCATTTTTAAGAGGGCTATGATAGCCTAGAACTACCTTCACGCAGGGGCCTGGCGGTGAGGGGGAGCAAAACATGCAGGCCTGCAGTATCGATGTTGCCTTGCCCGAGAATCTCGTCGGAAGTCAGACCTAAGTCGCCGCATCTTTTGCGTCTTCGGCCCGCTCCTTCCCCCGTTCCTCGCGTACAAGACAATATCATTATAATACTCAAAGGAGGAAGCCCCGATGGGTTCGAAGATTTATGTCGGTGGGTTGCCCTACTCGGCGACTGAGCAGGAATTGAGTGATCTGTTCGGGAAACATGGCGCCGTCGCTTCCGCGCGGATCATTACGGATAAGTTCACGGGACAGTCACGCGGCTTCGGCTTCGTCGAGATGTCTTCGGATTCGGAAGCGCAGGCGGCCATAACTGCTCTCAACGGTGCGGAAATGGGTGGCCGGACCTTGACCGTGAATGAAGCGCGTCCCCAGGAGCCTCGCACTGGCGGTGGATTTGGTGGGGGCGGTGGCGGTGGTCGTAGCGGTAGCGGCGGTAAGCGCGATCGCTGGTAATCCGTAATCGCGAATGTGAACGGGGCTGTTATCGTCTCGATGGCAGCCCCACTTTTTTTTAGCCGGCCTCGGGCTCATCAACTGAGTGGCGGGATGCTTTGAGATGCTAAGTATGGAGACTGTCCGATCCCGTTCTTCTGGAGGAGTCAGGTGAGCACCGACCTGTCTTCATTTTCTTTCCACAAGAATCCCGTTCTGGTCGTCGAGAACTTCTGGTCGGCTGAAGAGCGGCAGTTCTTCCGCGAGGGGATGGATCAGGCAGAGTGGAGGAGTCTATCTGACTTGCCGAAGGTCAAGGAAGATTTTCCGAATTCGGGAAACTGGGCCAAAGCGGAGATCGGCCGGGCTCAAGGGCAGCAATTGCTTTCGCGTCTGCAGTTACCGTGCATACAGTCATACATGGAGTCCGTTCCGAATATCACAGGCAGGCACGTGGGTTTCAACTATTATTCATACGCGGCTGGAGATTGCCTGCTGACCCATGACGATACAGACCAAGGCTATGCGATGGGGGGTGTGACGGCGCCTCGTCGGCGGATTGCACTGGTGAGTTATTTTCATGACGAGTGGCGATCTGATTGGGGAGGGGAACTCATCATCTATGCGAAGCGGAAGATGTATAGTGCTGAGCAGCCGGATCTCCAAGTGACACACTGTATAGAGCCTCGGCCAGGCTCTCTCGTGATGTTCACGGTTCCCCGCTTCCACCGAGTCTGTCGGGTGGATCAAGCCGCAGGTGATCAGCGGCGACTCTCAATTGCCGGCTGGTTCATGACCGCACATCCGTAAGTTCCGCTAATCAACCCACCCATCACCGACTTTTGGCATTCCGGGCGGGCTCGTTGTCGGACTCTCGATCGAAGGCGGAGGCGCGTGAAGAGTCTGTCGCACGAGTGCCACCAGGGCTTGGTGCTCAAACGGTTTGGGAAGAAATGGGAATTCCCCCCGGCGTATGCCGTATCCTGCCAAATCCTGGTCGATATTGCCGGACATGAGGACTATTCGCAGGTCTTTTCGTATGTGGAGCGCGCGGATAGCCAGGTCGTGGCCGTGCACATGGGGGAATTGATTGGTGCTCGAGGCCAATTGAAAGCCTGGAGGGGGGAGGATGAGGTCTGTTATCAGCAGATCAATGGGCCCTTCGTGTTGCGTGCAGATTTTGAGGGCCTCTGAACTGCCGTCGGCATCTAGGACTGAAAAGCCTGCTTGCTGGAGTATTGTCTTGCACAGCTTCGTGATGGCCAACTCGTCATCGACCACCAGGATGGTTGGGGACACGGATCTAGGTACGAAGTCCTGCTGTCTTGACATAATGTGGTTACCTTCCCAACAGCATAGTACCGGACAGAGTCCAGGGCGAGATAATCCACATTTCTAGCAGCATGGATAAGGGAAGTTGAGGAGAGACCCATATATGGGCACCGTAGCATGGTAAGGGAATGCGAGGAAAGGCAGTACAAGGTTCGAATAGTTACTCATGAGCCAATCGGGCCTTGAGTGCATCCAGCCGTTTCTTCTCCAGACTCACGTGCAGCGATTTCTCCTGGGTGACGATGACGGTCCCTGGCGCCTGGCCCTTCGCCTTCTTGACCCACTTGCGTCTCGTATAGATGACGTCGCCTTTCCCGCTTTTCTTCAAATCGCTATAGAGCAGTGCAAGCGTGGCAGCGTCTCGTATCGTCTCGGGCGGCGGATCGTTCCCTTTTTCCAAGCGCACCACGACGTGCGAGCCGGGCGTACCGCGGGCATGTAGCCAGAGGTCGTCGCTCTTGGCGAGGCCGAACGTCAGCTCGTCGTTCTCTCGCGCATTTCTTCCGACATAAATCGCCAAACCGTCTGATGAGGTGAAGCGACGGAACGGACCTTGACGTTGTTCCTGAGGGCCCTTCTTTCCGCCTGTCCACGAGAGGGTTCGTGCGCGCACTATGAGCTGGGGTTTGTCGGGCGGTTGCCAGGTTCCCTGTTCGATAACAGTTAATTCTTGGCGGAGAGTCTGCAATTCCTTCTGCGCTTCCTTGATGCGTGGGTGCAGCTCCCGCTCTGCAGCCAGGTGCTTCCGATGCGTTCTGAAGTAGCCGTCCATATTGCCCTGGGGAGTTTTGGTCTGGTCGAGCGGGATCGTCAGGTTGGGAAGCTCCTCATCGAAATAATCTACCAAGGTTACATCGGTCTGGCCTTTGCGGATGGTCCCGAGGTTCGCCTTGATGAGTTCGCCATAGCGGGCGTAGGCCTTGTACTTCTCCGCCTTTGCGAGGTCTTCCTGCCAAGCCTCAATGCGGCGGCGAAGCTTCTTGATGGATTTTCTGAGTATCCCTGCCCGGGCGTTCTGCACGGTCTCAATGACGGAAACGGCTTCTGCCTTGTGGTAATGGGCTTCGATGGCCGCCGACAGAGGAAATGGTGATTCTGGGATGTCCTGGCTGAATCGCGCGTGGTCGGCGGTGCCCCGTTCTCGTTGCTGGTGAGCGGGAGGAACGTACAGCTGTCCCACACGATCTTTCACCCCGTTCAGGTCTCGTCGGATACGGCCTGCCGCGTCGAGCACGAGGAGATTCGATGTTTTCCCTGTCAGCTCTGCGACCAATCTGCAGGGACCTTCCTCGGCGGTCAGTGCAAGCTGGACGATCCGGTCTCCTTGAATCTGTTCGACCTGGTCGATTCGTGCCCCTTGCAGATGGGCGCGGAGAAATTGACAGAAGGGTGGAGGCGTCGGTGGGTTCTGAAAGGTTGCCGTGGTGAAGTGCAGACGGGCGAATTCCTCATGGCACGAGATGAGAAATCGGTGCGTCTGTCCTGGAGCGCGAATCTCCAGCAGAATGGTGCGGGCTGTCGGCTGGTAAATTTTTTGTATCAAGCCTCCGGCCAAGGCTGGAGCAAGTTCACCCGTCACCTTCGCAATTTCTGCCGCAGTCAGTGCCACGATTCGCTTCCGTTCGGAATTCCCCCCCCTCAGGCCATCGGCTAGATCGGCTCGTGGACCAGGGCATTTTTGCCGCATTGGGCCAAATTGTCACACGTATAAGCGGTTTTAACCGAATGTTGTTCGGCCCCACTCTACGATTCACAGCTAAAACACGCAAGCAGTCGCAACAATACCCGTGGCATTACGATTGCTATCTCAGAGCAGGTAAACGGCTGGTCACACGTCTGCTAACCCTTCTTGCAGCGCTCCCTCTCCTCCGGTACAGTCTGACTCCGTCATCTCGGAGCTTGTGTTCTCCATGCCGTTGCTCGATGTGCCATTGCTGGCTCGTCTTCAGGAAGAGTTTCGCCTGTCGATGACGCGACTGCTGGGCGATCTCTGCCTGGATTTAGAAAACCAATATGCAGACGTCGCGAAATCGTTGGCGTTGCCTGTGGCCTACTTCCGGTTCCTCGGGCAAGCACTCGAACGGGATGCGTATGCCCACTGGAAAGTCGTCGGCTGGATCGAATCGCTGAACGACCTGGTCTACTTCATCGATCTGCTGCAACAAATTCGAATGGAGCAGAATCCTCGTGAGTTTGCGGCGCAGCTGTTTGCCGAGTGCGAAGAGAAGTTCTTCGAGAACAGTTATTTGGACGATCTGTTTCCACGCGGGGTCTCGCAGGCCTCGGGACTCGCACGGCGACTCAACGAACTCTGCGCCCGCCTCACGCAGGAGCTGACACAGGAATCGCTCTGTCTCGTGCCGGGACTTCCGATGTTGTGGTGCGCCTCTCGCAAGATTCCGTCCTGGACCATAGAGGTACATCTCAGCCACAACGTCGAACGGGCAGAGACCGCTGGAACGATGGCTGTTGGGATGGAGGGCGATTTCTACGAGGCGCCTCCCTCGGTGAAGAGAGCCCTCAAACAATTGTCCGGCCAGGCACCCATTCTAGTTCGGCCGCAAGAGCTGTTCCTGAAGATCGGACGAACCATGACGACTTTGTGTATGAGGAGAGGCCCTCGATTGGAGTGGAGCTGGACACACCGGCTGCCAGTCGTGGCAAAGGAGACTCCATCCGGTGCCGTCACAGTCGGGCCGACGCTTGTCTATGGGAAGGACCGTCAATCTCGTACGGTGGCCTCCACCTCAGCCGATCAGGTTGCACGAATCGGGCGGGCATGGACAATCGTACAAGAGGCCTGGCCAGAAGGACATGAGGTCCTCGCGCTGTTGACCACTCGGATCATCCCACTCAAGGCCAAGGGCGTCGTCAGCTTCAGTTATCGCCACCGACCAGGGCTATCCTTTATCAACTGCTTCGACCGGGACAACCTCGATCTGATCGACGATGTGATCCACGAGAATAGCCATCATCATTTAAATCTCCTATTGCGCAAACAGATTCTCTATCACGGGGATCGCAACCAGCAGATCTTCTATTCTCCCTGGCGCCGCAGCCTGCGTCCGCTCAGAGGCATTCTCCATGCGGTCTTTACGTTTACGATGGGAACGATGCTGTTCGAACGACTATCGACATGGGCGTCTGGGCGGGGTGGATTGGCTCGATGGAAACGAGCAGGACTGACCTCGAGCGATCTGCAGCGAACCAGGTTTCGCTGTCTTGAAGAAGTGGAATCCGTCCGATACTCCATCCAAGACTTGGAGTATGCCGACTGGCATCTCAAGTGGCTCACCGGCTCAGGCCAACGGCTGGTCAAGCAATTGGCGGAATCGATCGAGCAGGTCGAGCGCAACATTGCGCCCCACAGAAGAGCAGTCCTCGCCTCCAAATTCGGCCCCGCCCTCCGACGGCATGTAAAGGAACTCCAGCAAGCCCGCCAAACCTACGGGCCAGTGCGGCTTGGGAAGGTGTGACCGCTGAGTCTTTACCGTGCGTTGTGTTCACATCGGGACTGCGGTATCATGGCACCCATGAAGGGCAACGTTCTCAAGACCAATAAGTCGGCAATTCGTAAACAGAAGAAGGGCTCTTCTTCTGAGTCTGCTGTCTTGCGGCGCAAGGTAAAACAGACCTTTGCAGAACAAGTCGAAGCCTTCATTGAGCGGTACCGTCCTGCCTTAGAAACCCTCGCAAAGCGGTGATCTACCTCAGTGCCGAGCAAGTCCTGTTTCTTCACGATCGATTGATCGAAGAAACCGGCGGAGAGCATGGTGTGCGTGATCTCGGCGGGTTGGAGTCCGCCCTCGCGCGGCCACAAGCTGCATTTGGCGACACAGAGTTCTATCCTGACATCTTCACCAAAGCTGCGGTGCTGATGGACGGCCTGACGAGGAATCACGCCTTCATCGATGGCAACAAGCGGATCAGCATTTCCACCGCCGTTCTATTTCTTCAGGTGAACGGCTATCGCCTGACTGCAACAAATCCTGAACTAGAACAATTTGCGATTTACGTGACGACCACGAAACCCAGCATCGACGAGATTGTCGACTGGTTCCGTACCAAGACAGCTCGGACAAAATCGCGTTGATCCCGGCCGCGACGTCGACGAACTCCGCCACGCCCGCATGACCTACGGGCCAGTGAGGCTGGGCAAAGCTTGACGGATGTAGAAAAGAACAATTCCAATCGTCCTTTCTGTCCCGCCCAGTGCTCTCTTAACTAATCACTTCAATCTCAATTGTCTGATGGGGCTGAATGAGATGACCGTTGCCGTCAAAGCAGGTGTTGCAGCCAGGAAACAGATCTCTGTTCTGTGTGATGCAATAGAGATAATGAAGGGCTATTGGGACTGAGTCAGGTCTCGGAGTGTTGTCGTTGAACTTGACGATACAGGCATAGCTTTGCTGCTGGAAGGCCGGTAGGAGATCGCGTCCGTGTCGCTCGTGGAAACAAAGACTGATATCTTCAACAATCTCGGGTGTGTTGAGGTAGTCCACGCTTTCAAACCTCTCTGGATTGACCAACACATCCCTAACGAGAACAGCATGAGGCCCCCAGTGGAGGATATCCCGTGTTTTCATTCGATATAGGTTAGCGGAATGACTGGGGTGGGTTGTTTCCACGGCTCTGCGGAACGTTTCCCATTCCTGTTGGTTAACATAATGACCCGCGATGCTAAAAAGGTCGATCCATATCTGGTCTAATTGCTTGCTCAGAGGACGGATGCCATTGGAGCGAAAGCTCCCGGGATTAATGACACGAGTTCCGTGGAACCATGAAATGCTTTCTGGGATTCTTGCATGCGCAGCAACATTGAAAACTTCTTCAAGCAAAATTACCCCAGGCTTGCGGTCGTCCGATTGGTGTTCGACGCAGAACTGGTCTAGGTTAAAGTGCGACAGTGCCTCAAGCAGGTGGGTGCTGGAGATATCGAGGATTTGTCCGAGCGATAACTGAGTGGATTGACGCGAGCTACAATCTAGAATCATGGGGAGGAAAATAATTGAGGAATTGGTTTTAACTCAGGCTGCTCAAAAAGGCCATCCAGCAAGGCCGCAAGGAGTGGGGCGACTGAGGCGTACCCGAGAGGGTACGTCGCAAGGAGACACTCGACTGAGAACGATGCTGGGGGCTTTTTTCAGCAGCCGTCAAGGCTCAA
>DASQFV010000167.1:0-7854 GCA_035632975.1 Nitrospiraceae bacterium | reverse complement strand
TGTCTTGGCAGACTCAGGGCGGGCGGGTGAAATAACCGCCGAGGCTGGGCGGATGAGAAGTCTGGCATTTTTGAGCATCCTGCGGGGTGTTTTTCTCATGTTCCAGACTTGCGGGCCATCGAAGTTCTGGTATGCCAAACTGGCTTTCCCCGCAGCCTGATAATCCGAGCTCCACAGGGGTCAACTGAATGGCGTCGAACCCTTGCAATCAGCCAAGTCTCCTGCTACATTTCCCGGCAGTTATGGCACGCGTGTTCCCTATCTCGACTGCGCCGCTACGCATGACAGTGGCCCTCGGCCTCTGTGTCGCGGTATTTTGTGCCCTCACCGCCTGCTCCAGCACACCCAAGAGTCAGGATACCGCGAAGAAGGCCCTGAGCGGCACTGACGAGCAGATTTTCTTGGGCGATTCGATCAAAAAGAACTACGACCCCAACGTCATCATGAAGCGAGGAGAGGCGTTCTTCGAGAAAGAGGAATATACGGAGGCCATCGTCGAGTATAACCATTTCCTCGATCTCCATCGCAACCATGTCCTCGCCTCCTACGCGGAGTTCCGAATCGGGGAAAGCCAGATGAAACTGACCAAGGGAATCCAGCGAGACCCGGGCCCCATTCAGAAAGCCCTCGAAGGCTTTGAAAAGCTGCGGAAAGATTTTCCAGGAAGCCGGTATGACGGCCCAGCGCTCCAGAAGATCCAAGAGTGCCACGACCACCTGGCGCAGATGCATCTCTTCGTGGGCCAATTCTATTATCGGCGGGGCTCATATCTCGCCGCCGCACATCGCTTCGAACAAATCATGAAGCTGTACCCCGACAAGTCGGTCGCGCCCGATGCCCTGTACTTTCTGGCACTCAGCTACCACGACCTGGGTGCGGACGATTGGGCCAGCGAACAGCTGACGCTGTTGGCAAAAAGATACCCGGACAGTGCGCGTTCCAGCGAGGGAAGTAGCCTGCTCGCGAAGATCGAAAGAGAAAAACCCCCAACGTTGCTGGCCCTAAAGGCCGAACCCGCGCCCTCCTCCAGTTCGCCGACTGCGCCCCCATCGGGAAATCAAGCAAATCTTTCCGCTGGGCTGATCCCTTCCGTCCCGGCTGGATCGCTCCGCCTCCCTTCCACCACGGCATTGAGCCAGTCTTTTGTCAGTTGCCGCCTGGGCGCCTGGTGTTGACCTAGCGGGCAGGATGCTGAAAAAGCCCGCCAGCTTCGTTCTCATCTCGCAAGAATCCTCAACGTACCCCAAGAGGGTACGCCTCCGGTTCTTGCTTCGCCTGCGGCCTTGCTGGACGTCCTTTTTGAGCATCCTGCGAGATCTCTTCCGTTGCCCCATCTGTGCGCTGGCCATTGAATTTTCACCGTGGCACGATGGTTTTTCCGCAGCCTGCCGGAGCAGCATCGAAGCTGTCAGCGTTCAGCTGCCAGCAAGCACTCGCGCCGAAACAACTTCTTTGTTATCTCTTCAGGCTGAAAGCTGATCACTGAAAGTTATTGGTGGACTCAACGCAGCTGCAGGGCTTCGAGCAGGAGCTCACTGGTGGAGGACTTCACAATTCCCTTGGCCCGCGGGATGAAGGACTGATACGTTTCTTTCCCCTGTAGCACTTCGCAGTAGAGCTGAACGACCTCTCGGTAGGGACTCAATAACCTGTGACAGAGGCGCGGGAACGTGTAGACGATGTCGGCGAGACGCGAAGCAATTCGAAACTCAGAATACAACTGCTCTCTGACTGCCAACTCGTAGTCCCATAAACTCTTGGTCCGATCGTGCCGCTGATTGAGGACAGCCATCGCGGCCAGCTTGCCGGAACGGACGGCGTAGTATATACCCTCGCCAAACAATGGATCGACAAGGTGCCCGGCATCGCCTACCAACATGGCTTGGCCATTCACAAGGTCGTCCAGTCCCGGTTCCGGACTTAGTTCGGTCCTGCTAAACAGGGGTAACGGATGGCCAATCGGCTTGGGCACATCCAAGCCCGCCAGGCCTTTTTCTCCCCCAACGAATCGATCGAAGGTTTTTTTGAGGCTCGCCGGTTTGCTCTGAAACTCCCCCACACCGACCGACAACCGCCCCTTCTTGGGAAAGATCCAGGCATATCCCTTCGAGCAGACGCCGATGTCGATCACGGCTTTGCCTATGGCCGGATACTGCGGCCCCGGTCCAAGTTCGATCTCGCTCTCTAACGTCGGTATGCAGCGTTGCCGCCGGTCGGGGAAAAGATGCCGCGCTACCTGGCTGTTCGCGCCGTCGGCGCCGATCAAGACCTTTGCATGATAGCACCCGCGATCGGTTGTCACCTCGACACCTCCCGGCACGTGACGGAGCGACTGCGGGTGCTCCCCTTCGTGAATTTCCGTACCGACGCGTCGGGCCTGTTGAACCAGGTGATGATCGAACCGATCGCGCATGACCATATAGGCGATTGGACTGGGCGATTCGATCGTGACGGATTCCTCACCCCGGTACAAAAACTGAAATCCGAAGATGGTGTCTTCGACGACGGACTTGAACCCTGGATCAAGAAGTTGCTCGATCCGGACCGACAAACCGCCGCCGCAGACTTTGTACCGTGGATGCGTGGCCTTGTCGAGCCCGAGCACAGACAGGCCGCCTCGACTCAACTGGTAGGCGGTGGTGGCGCCGGCCGGCCCCATGCCGACAACCACGGCATCGTAGGTTATGACGTCAGGCAGAGTGGGCATGGGGAGAAAGAAGTCTAAATTTTGAGTGCTGAGTTCTAAGTGCTGAGTGCTGAGACTTGGATTACGATTGTCGCTGCACGGGTTCTGAGAAGGGAGTGTTTCTCTGACTCACTACTCAGCACTCAGCACTCAGCACTTTATACTGCCGTCGAGCCTTCTGCGTCACTGCCCAATATACCAGCCAATTCCATACCGCTCCAGAAAGCCGGTAATCATTGTGAGGGTATTGGCGTAAATCATGACGCCCACGACGACCAGCAACACCCCGCTCACAGTGGAAACGCCCCACAAATACAGGCGCGCCTGTTTGAAATAGGTGAGGAATCGATCCACCCCCAGGGCCGTGAGAAACAACGGCAACCCCAATCCCAACGAATAGCTCGTCAGCAAGAGCACCCCGTTCAGCATCGAATCGGTGGTGCTGGCATACAACAAGATGGTCCCGAGCACCGGCCCTACGCAAGGCGTCCATCCGGCGGCAAACGCCACGCCGATCAAGAATGATCCCACATACCCGACCGGTCGATTCCTGAATTGGAAACGGTGCTCCATTTTCAGAAAATTTATATTCAAGATCCCCAATAAATAGAGGCCGAAGACGACGATTAGTGCCCCGCCGATTCGTCGAATGTAATCTTGATAGGTAATCAATACCTGTCCGATGAAGCTCGCCGACGCGCCATATGAGATAAATACTGCTGAAAATCCACCGATAAACAGCAGTGCGTTGACGACGATGGCTTTTTTGAACTTCGACCGCACGGTCGAGTCGGTGAGTTGTTCAATGGACAGCCCGGTGATGTACGAAATGTAGGAGGGAACCAGTGGAAGCACGCAGGGCGAGACGAACGACAGCAACCCAGCCGAAAAGGCCGCCACGAGAGAGATATTAATGATCGACTGCGACAATGTCGGACAGGCTCCTAGCAGGCTTCGGAAAAACTCTGTAGGCACACAGGAATTTCACTGATCCGCATGTCTGGGACAACAGGCGACCACCACGCAGGATGCTCAAAAAGTCCAGACTTCTCACCCGCCCAACCCTGGCGCGCCGAGACGCGCCTAGTCCCAAGCAAGGCCGCAGCGAGAGAAGAGGCGAGGCGTACGCTTCGGTACGTTGAGCCTCTGAGCGATGCGAGAACGATGCTGGCGGGCTTTTTCAGCATTCTGCTAAGACTTCATCAACATCTGCACAAGCTGCTGCGCTTCGGAAGCTCCCCAGTCACGCGCGCCGAAGATCTGGTGGCGGACAACCCCCTGTCGGTCGACCATGAAGGTCATCGGGAGGCTCCGAGCGCCATAGGTCAATCCTACGCGATAGTCGGCATCGTGGAGGATGGGAAACGTCAAGTGGTTCTCTTGCTGAAACGGCCTGGTGACCGCCGCACCTTGCGCATCGGTGGACACGGCAAGAATCTCAAAATCCTTCCGCGAAATCGTCCGGTAGAGCTGTTCCATCGCCGGCATCTCCACCCGGCAGGGGCCGCACCAGGTGGCCCAAAAATTCAGCAGCACCACTTTCCCACGCAAGTCCGAAAGCGTCACGAGACGGCCATTCAAATCCCGGAGCTGGAAGTTCGGCGCCGGCTCACCCAGCTTGACGCCGTTGTGCCCAGCTGCCGGCAGAATATTCGGCGCCGCCGCACCGCCTATTCCAACCAGCGCGATCATCAAGAAGACGACCGTTCCAGCAATCGCGATCCTCATTACCCCTTCCTCACTCCACGATCCAATTGCACAGCGCCCGCCGCCTTGGGCGTGACGTTGAGCCACTTGGTCGGGACTTGCAGGCTGTCGAGTCTCGTCCAGTCACGCGGCCTGATGACAATCGCGCGGACGACGCCCTGCCCAGAGAATGCTGCCGAAGGCCAGTAAGGGGAACCCGACCGTGATCGCGTTGTAGCCTAACTCGTCAAAGGAGGCGTGAACTACAGAATCGAATTATCTTACAAGTGCCGGAAAAGGGGTGTCAAGCAAGCCGGAGCGTCAGAATCACGGACGATCCCCTACTATTGGAGGAATGGACAATATAGGACTCATTCAGATACTATCGCGCGGATTCAGCCTGTTGTTCGATTATCGATCACCTGAACCCAGAGGGGCTAATGCGACATAATTATCTGTTTACATCTGAGTCTGTCACGGAAGGACATCCGGATAAGATCGCCGACCAGATCTCCGACGGAATCCTCGATGCGATCATTGCCCAAGACAAATATGCCCGGGTGGCCTGCGAGACGATTCTGACCACCGGCATTGCCTTCGTGGCCGGAGAAATCTCCACCAAGGCCTATGTCGAGATTCCCGATATCATCCGCGAGGTCATCAAGGATGTCGGTTATTGCGACGCCTCCTGGGGATTCGATTACCATACCTGTTCCGTCCTCACCGCCATTCACCAGCAGTCGGGCGATATCTCCATGGGCGTGGATTCCGGCGGCGCCGGAGACCAGGGACTGATGTTCGGCTATGCCACCGACGAGACCTCTGAGCTCATGCCGATGCCGATCGTCCTCGCACATCGGCTCACCAAGCGGCTGGCAGAAGTCCGGAAAAAGAGCATCCTGCCCTGGGTTCGTCCCGATGGAAAATCCCAGGTGACCGTGGAGTACCGGAACGGAAAACCGGTGCGGATCGACACCATCGTCGTCTCGACGCAACACAGCCCCGACGTGACGAACAAGCAGATCGAGCGCGACATCATGGAGAAAGTCATCAAGCCCGTGATGCCGAAAGGGCTCTACGACCCGGCGAGCGTGAAACACCACATCAATCCCACCGGCCGCTTCGTGGTCGGCGGTCCGATGGGCGACACCGGACTGACGGGCCGCAAGATTATCGTCGACACGTATGGCGGTCATGGCAGCCATGGAGGTGGCGCCTTCTCCGGCAAGGATCCCACAAAGGTGGACCGGTCGGCCTCATACATGGCCCGCTACATCGCGAAGAACATCGTCGCCGCCAAGTTGGCCCAAAAGTGCGAAGTGCAGCTCGCTTATGCGATCGGCGTGGCCGATCCCGTCTCAGTGCTGGTCGATACGAAGGGCACGGAAAAGGTGGCGGTCGAACATCTGGATAAGCTCGTACGGACACACTTCCCCTTGACCCCACGCGGCATCATCGACTACCTCAAACTCCGCCGACCGATCTTCAGAAAGACCGCATCCTATGGGCACTTCGGTCGGAGCGAACCGGAGTTCACCTGGGAAAAGACCGACAAGGCCAAACTCTTGCGCAAAGACGCAGGGCTGTAGTTTAGAACCGAACCGATCACAAAGGGGGACGGATTGAAAAATCCGCCCCCCTTTTACTGATCACGCATCACCCGTCACTCATCACTGTACTGGAGGTTTCCGTGGAATACGATGTGAAGGATATCAAGCTAGCAGACCAGGGCAAACTCAAGATCGAATGGGCCGAAGCCACCATGCCGGTACTGCGCCTGATCAAGAAACGGTTTCAGCGAGAGAAGCCATTCGCAGGGCTCCGCGTTACGGCCTGCCTCCACGTGACGACCGAGACCGCCAATCTGATGAAAACGCTCCAGGCGGGCGGAGCCGATGTCCGGCTCTGCGCCTCCAATCCGCTCAGCACGCAGGATGAGATCGCAGCGGCGCTCGTCAAACATGACGGCATACCGACCTTCGCAATTAAGGGCGAAGACAGCAAGACCTACTATAAGCACATCCAATCGGCTATCGCCCACAAACCGCAGATCACGATGGACGACGGAGCCGATGTCGTCTCGCTGATCCATTCCAAGCGCAAAGACTTGCTGAAACACGTGATCGGCGGCACGGAAGAGACCACCACCGGCGTCATTCGACTCCGCAGCATGGCCGAGAAAAAAGTGCTGAAGTTCCCAGTGATCTCCGTGAACGACGCCGACACTAAGCACCTGTTCGACAACCGCTACGGGACCGGCCAGAGCACAATCGACGGGATCATCCGCGCGACGAACCGGCTGATCTGCGGCACCACCTTCGTGGTCGCCGGCTATGGCTGGTGCGGGCGCGGCATCGCGATGCGCGCCAAGGGCATGGGGGCCGATGTCGTCGTCACCGAGATCGATCCGGTCAAGGCGATTGAAGCGGTGATGGATGGGTTCCGCGTCATGCCGATGGAACAGGCCGCACCGGTGGGAGATTTCTTCGTCACGGTCACCGGCAACCTCAAAGTCATCGGCGGTGAGCACTTTGCCAAGATGAAAGAAGGGGCCATCGTCTGCAACTCAGGCCATTTCAACGTCGAGCTGGATATCCCCGCCTTGGAGAAATTGAGCCGCAAGAAGCGCCTCATCAGACCAGGCGTCGAGCAATTCACGCTGAAGACCGGCCGTCGGGTCAGCCTGCTCGGCGAAGGACGACTCGTGAACCTGGCGACGGCCGAGGGCCATCCCTCCAGCGTCATGGACATGAGCTTCGCCAACCAGGCTCTCGGTGCGGAATACCTGGTGAAGAATTACAAGAAGCTGGAGAAAAAGGTCTATCCGGTACCACCGGTGATCGACAAAGAAATCGCCCGCCTCAAACTCGCCGGCATGGGGATGCAGATTGATACGCTGACGAAGGAGCAGAAGAAGTATCTGGCGTCGTGGGAAATGGGAACATAGAAGCATGGAGCGGGGCTGATGCTCCCCTTGCTCGCAGACCGCGCACGATCAGAATGTGCTCGGTCGATGCGCGCAGTAGGGAGCACCTGCACCACTCCTGCTGGGATAGAGGTTAGGGAAGAAGAAAAGGCAGCCTACAGAGGTGGCCTTTCTGTTTTCTTGAAGCATCGCCGAGTGACCTCGCAGATAAGGCCTGCTGATTAAGAGTCCCGCCGAAGACCTACCGCAGGACACTCAGCAGAACGAATCAACAGCAAAAATGGAAGATTCGTGATGGCACAGATCCTCATGGATCATGGTGTGTCAGGGTGTTTTGGCACCGGTGTGGCACCAGGATCGAACTCTATCCCACCTTCAATACTGATCGACATTCATGCCACCGCGCACACACCAGGCATGGAAGGTAATGGTCTTAAAGCCTTGGGACACCTTGCCGGTGTCGAAGAACACGAGCCACGCGCTGTTCGGATTGTTTGCGACCGTCGTCGCCGACCAATACGCGTCCATCTGAACGTTCGTAAAGGGATGGCCCAGG
>DASQFV010000166.1:0-11096 GCA_035632975.1 Nitrospiraceae bacterium | reverse complement strand
ACGAGTGATGCCGACGATCACGAGAATGCTGGAGACCTATCAGCCGGGGCGAGATCAGAACGCGGTCGGCCCTCTGATGCCGAAACCCGATTCTCCCTAGCAGGATGCTGAAAAAGTCGTGCTTCTCACCCGCCCGACCCTGGCGCGCCAAGACGCGCCTTTTCCCATACGGCGTTCTCGCATCGCTCAGAGGCTCAACTTTGAGAAGAAACTCATCGGAGATCGGAAGCACTTGGGGGCTTACCCGTTCGCCAAGATCCATTGTGTGAGCGAACGGCCACACGAAGTGCGGTCGGTACCTCCTCGCCTCTTCGCTCGCTGCGGCCTTGCTGGACAGCCTTTTTGAGCATCCTGGGGCTATTGTGACATCGGTGCCATATAGAAGATTCCAACGGCAGTTTGTGTATAAACCAAGTTTTTCCGCAGCCTGCTAGGCTGCGCCGCACTCATGAAGCGAGACGGCCGAGACTGGCGAGAAATTCATTGCCTCCCTCGCCGCCGCACGGGCTTTGGTGGCAGGGTTCAAGCTGGCTCCTGGATCGACTTATTCACTACTGCCCTCCCCCACAGCGTCCGTCAGCTAATGTTGCATCTCCACTGGCGGGTTCGCCCTATCCAATCGCTGCGGGAGTTCGAATAAGAACGGAGATTGCTCGGTGAAGATCAGATGACGAAACTCCTCCGACCACTTGCCCTGCTTGCTCACTGTCTTCACCGGAAACCGCTGGACCTTCGTTACCCATTGATAGTATTGCCGAGTTCCCCCATTCTCGGCGACGGTGACTTCGAACAGCTCGGTGGGATAGCCGTTCAGCGTTTGGTCACCGACGAATTCGCGCGAGAGTTCTCCTTCCATCGTCTCGCTCACCGCCAACCGATGCTCGTCGGTAATCGGCATCTCGAGATACTGCCGCCGCCTGGACAAAATTAGCCAGGAGCTGTGGCGGTCCATCCTCACAATGATGATGCTGGCACCCTCTTGCGGTTGGGCAAACTCGAACCGCCAGCGATCGTCCTTGGCATTGACATGAGCCGTCACAACCTTCTTCCCGCTCTTGACGATCCGCTCGGCGGAAAAATCGAACGCCGCCGCGTCATCAGCCATGACGACAAGTGCGAATGCCGCCAGCCATCCCCAGCACCACTGAGACTTTTCCCTGTGCCCCCTCTTTCCCATGTGGTGTTCTACCGCACGGCTGAGCCCCCCTTCAAGAGATTCTCCCCTCCTATCCGCTTCACCGGACTGCGCTGGGACCTGCTCCTCGGCTTGCTGTGTGGCCGGCGCCTGCTTGAGGAATTGCTTCCTTCCCCTTCCATCTGCGATATTTTAAGGTACCGTAAGGAAATTGTCATGGCTCGTGCCAACAAGCCTCCCTCGAAACCGCCAGATCCGGTTGTTGTCAACCCCGCTGTACAATCAACGGTCGAGCGTGAAATCAAGCTGGCCATCGATGACCATTTCCGTCTGCCCGAGCTCCCCGGCACCCCACTACCGCGACGGTTGCTGACCTCGACTTACTACGACAGCGCCCAGTACCACCTGGCCCAGGCGGGGATCACCCTGCGCCATCGAGTCGAGCGCGGAAAACAGGCCTGGCAACTGAAACTCCCTCTGATGAAGGACCGGCAGGAGATTGAGATGGTTGATCGCCGGTCTATTCCACCGACAACATTCCGCGATCTACTCTTTCTCCATCTCGGACGGCGGCGGCTCGCGCCGGTCACAGCCTTGCGGGTCTGGCGATCAGGCGTTCGCGTGCACATGAACAATGCCCCTGTCGCAAACGTCACGCTCGACTACGTGTCCGTCATGAAGAACGGAGCGGTACTTCAGCGTTTTCGAGAACTCGAGATCGAACAGGTGAATGGCAATGGGAAGGACAGCGCACTGCCGGACCTCGAACGGCAGCTCCGTCGAGCGGGAGCCAGCGATCATGACGGACGCCCTAAGTTATTTCGTGCACTGTCATTGGTCGCTCCCGGCCCTGAGCCACCGCCGGCATCGGATGCGCCGGTGGTGGCTCATCTGAAGTGGGCCCTCGCACGTCATGTCCGATGGCTGCTTGCGCATGACCCCGGCGCCAGACTCGGAATGGAACCTGAAAGCCTGCACCAAATGCGCGTGGCCACGAGACAATTACGTGCCATCCTGCGCGCCGCCAGGCCCCTGCTGGTTCCTGAATGGGCAGACTCGTTGCGGGATGAGTTGCGTTGGCTCGGTCAACTGCTGGGACCGGCTCGTGATCTCGACGTCCAACTCACCTATTTCCGTGAGGAATCTGCCGCGCTCGATGCAAGAGATCGCGGCCCGCTGACACCATTCATCGCCCACCTGGAAGCCCAGCGGAACCACGTCCAGGAGGTCCTGTTGAACGAACTGAAGAGCGAACGGTATCTTGACCTGATCAGGCGGCTCCAGCAAGCAGAGCACGATCCGACTATCGTCGAATCCACCATGACGTTGCGCGACCTTGCCACGCAGGAATTCACAAAGTTGCGAACCGCGATTCGCCAGGCGGGTCACGCGCCCAACAATGCCAGAATCCACGCGACCAGGATCAACTCCAAACGGGCCCGCTATGCCGCGGAACTCGCGGAACCGACGGTCGGAAAGGCGGCCACCCGTTTCATCAACAGAGCCCGCGTCGTGCAAGACGTCTTAGGCCTGCACCAAGACGCCATTCAAGCGGAAGTGCATATCCGGGCGTTCCTCAAGCGA
Source organism: Nitrospiraceae bacterium (assembly GCA_035632975.1). Classification (GTDB taxonomy): domain Bacteria; phylum Nitrospirota; class Nitrospiria; order Nitrospirales; family Nitrospiraceae; genus Palsa-1315. The sequence goes on along the minus strand of DASQFV010000166.1, from coordinate 8,377 downwards.
TCGACCAGCGCACGAGCCGCATTTGTCGCCGGACGCATGGTCGAACGCCAGCGCCAGCGTCGAGAGAGAGCCAAAAAAAAGATGCCGCGGCTTTTGCGTGGTCTCGTAAAGCGAGGCGAGAAAGCTTGGGGATAAGACTGACGGTATGCGCGACGAGCGGGAAAGGCTGGACGGGCAAGACGCGAGGGTTCTCCTATGGTTGACCGAAGGATCGTACGTATCGCAGCACGTGCCAGGCTTCTTCTTCCGTCAGTACGAGCGGAATAAAGGGAGCCATGGCCGTTCCCTTGCTGCCATTCTTCAAAATCCAGAACAGTTCCCCATCGGTTCGAGCAGCTTGCCAAGCTTTGTTGGTGAAATTTCTCGGTAAGGGGCCTTTCAGACTCCCCGGTGCAATATCTCCTCCAAGCCCTTTCCCATCCGCCCCATGACACGTCTTGCAGAAGGCTTTCCCTTCAAAAAGCGCTTTGCCCTTCGCAATGATCTCCTCGCTGGCAGGGAATGGATTGGTCACGGCGCAGACGGCTTCGATCTGGTCGCGCGGCACCCGCGGGCGCAGGTCAGATGGATCAGCCCCCCACGTCAGTTCCCCAAGAAGCAGGAAGGACCCAACTGCCAGCGAAATAATTGACGCGATCCCGAATCGACTGGTCATGGCGAAAGGTCCTTTTTGAGACGAGATGGAGACAGAACGAGGTGAAAGCGTTGCCACGCTCTCCCCGCCTACGCCCACAATTCTGAGATTACTGTTTCCGATGCTTGTGTCCGACCGATTGCGGGTGGCCGACCACTCCGTTGGGCGCTTTGGCTCCATCCGGCCAGAGGTGGAAGATGATCCCGTCTGTCTTGGCCGCAACTGCAGCAACTTCCTTGGCTTGGGCATCAGGCATATCGAGAACTTGGACGCGACCAGTCGCGATCTCGACCTCATGGTCATGATAGTACTTGTTCCAGGTTTTCAACGGTACATGCGTCCGCGAGACTGTCTTGGAGATGAAATACTCGACATCCGTGAGCCGCGCGTTAGGATCGGTCGATTCAAACAGTAGACACTGCAGGACCTCTGGAGAAATCCCCTTGCAGTAATGGTGATAGGGGCCATGCAGCGTGCCATCTTCAAATTTGTGCGGGGCCATGACATGAATGTTAAATCCATCGGCCGGGCCTGGCTTTTTCTCCGCTGCCGCGGTTGCCGAAGGAGCGGTATTGTCCTGGGCGAATGCTGTTCCCACTGATAAGGCGGCAAAACTCAACACAGATGCGATGCTTAGTGCTCGAATCATAAGGACCTCCTGGGGTTGGGGTGAATGGGAACCGAGTCAATGCTACTAGCGTTGACTCGACACACATAAGAGCCGCTACCATCGCAAAGGGTTCGCGAACTGTTGCCGGAATTCCCTCTTTGTTTTTAGCGAACAGCTCCTGAATTTCAAATTTTAGAGGAGAGGAAAGGTGTCAGGTTCGCTTGACGGTCGATTTCATCAAACTGTCTGCCTGTGGAGGCGAGAACCCCTGGTATCCTCTGTGGCGCTCCGTGAGTTCAAGTACGGAAAATGGCTGAGCGTCCACCATTTCCGGCTCCGTGAATATTTGCCGTAACTGGCCACCGCTGGCACCGACGATCTGGCCGACAAAGGCCACCCCTTGTGCCTTCAACCGTTCAATCGCCTGCTCGATGTCTTCCACTCGCACCGCCACATGATGAAATACGTGATCGCCGAACGTCTTGACCCAACCAGGGATGATGCTGGTGCGGCCCCGATCATCGGGGTAGGCTTGATCCACGAAGAGTGCGGGGTATCCAATCTTTCGATAGACCTTCGCATACCAGTCTTCATACTCGATCGTTTCGCTGTACCCATACCCGAGCTTGGTGAATTCCTCCGCACGCCGATCGATATTCATCGTCCGCAGCGTCAGATGGTCTGCGACCGGGTAGAAGCCGACTCCCGCCTCGTCCAGGGAGTCCCGCAACACCTTGGCCGCCTGATTGCGCGACACATACTCCTGAATCATCCTGGCGATCAGCGCATCTAACTCGACGCCTGGTTCCATGGTCCACGCTCCTGATTGGTCAGGCACGGACATTATGAGCCGAACTGAATGCCCTGGGCCAACGGCAAATCGTCACCCCAGTTGGTCGTGTTCGTCTGCCGCCGCATATAGGATTTCCACGAATCCGAGCCGGCCTCGCGCCCTCCGCCGGTTTCCTTTTCACCTCCAAAGGCGCCGCCGATTTCCGCTCCTGACGTACCGATGTTCACATTGGCGATCCCGCAGTCGCTGCCGGCAGTGGATGTGAACCGCTCGCTGCTCCGCACGTCGGACGTAAAAATCGCAGAAGACAAGCCTTGAGGTACCGCATTCTGTAACGCGATGGCGTCGTCAAGTACATTGAAGGGCATGACATAGAGAATCGGCGCAAAGGTCTCGCGCTGGACGATGGGCCAATGGTTCTCCGCTTTCACGATTGCCGGTTCCACGAAATAGCCCGTCTGACCCAGTACCTGGCCCCCGTAGAGGACTTTCCCTCCCGCCTGCTTTACCTCTTCGATAGACTTCCTATAGGCCTCGACGGCAGCTCGATCAATCAGCGGACCCATGAGCACGCCTGGCTCTAATGGATCGCCGATGCGGATCTGCCTGTAGGCCGAGACAAGCTTCGTGACCACTTCATCGTAACGTGACGCATGGACGAACAGCCGTCTGGTCGTCGTGCAACGTTGCCCGGCGGTGCCGACCGCGCCGAACACGATGGCGCGAATCGCCAGGGAGAGGTCCGCCGTCTGATCCACAATGATCGCGTTGTTCCCACTCAGTTCCAAAAGCGTCCGCCCCAGCCGTTGCGCGACGGTCGTGGCCACAGCTCGACCGACCGGTACGGACCCCGTGAACGAGATCAACGGCACTCGATTGTCCTGGACCAACGTCTCCGCGATGGTCTTCTCGGCTGTCACGATCAGTGAAAAGATTCCTCGGTAGCCCTGTTGCTCCATCACTCGGTTGCAGAGGTGCTGCACCGCAATCGCGCACAGCGGCGCTTTTGGCGAAGGCTTCCACACAACCGTATCTCCGGCAATCGCAGCCAGGAAGGCGTTCCAGGCCCAGACCGCTACGGGAAAATTGAAGGCGGTGATCACGCCGACCGGTCCGAGCGGATGCCATTGCTCCGACATCCGATGTTGTGACCGTTCGGAATGCATCGTCGTTCCATACAACATGCGCGACTGGCCCACGGCAAAGTCTGCCATATCGATCATTTCCTGAACTTCGCCGTCCCCCTCGGCCTTGATCTTGCCGACTTCGAGAGACACCAGCGAGCCAAGCAGGCCCTTGTGCTCCCGCAACGCGGCGCCGATCAACCGGACGAGTTCTCCCCGCTTGGGAGCCGGGACGAGCCGCCATTGCTGAAACGCCGCAATGGACTCCCGCACGATGTGCTCATAGTCATCGGGTGAACAAGCACGAATTTGCGCAATCATCTCGCCGGTCGCCGGATTCACGGACTCCAGCAGCGATGTGTTCTCGCCAGAGGCCCACCAATGGATCCCGGTGCTGCCGCCGGCGTTGACGGCGCTCAAGCCCAATCCCTTGAGGATCTCCGCGATGGACATCATCGGTAGCAGGCTCCAAATCGATTCTTGAGTACGTCTTGTAACGGAAATGATTCCTGGGTCACAAATCCCCTGTACTGTTTTGGCGCCGCAAGCACGAGGTCGGCTACGGCACAGAGGCTCGAGGCGGTGGTCACTTGAATGGCAGACCACAGTTTCCCTTTGATGCATTGGGGATAGATCTTTTTCACATAGTTCTCCTCGAACAAGGTGCCTTCCCTCATCCCCATTACGGAGGCATAGATCAGCACGACATCTTGCAGTGTCTGGGGAATCGCCTGTTCGAGGATTCGTTTGAGCGTTTCACGATCCTCATTCAGCTTGAGATCTTTCATCAAGAGGTGAATTTTCTCGCAATGGCCTGGATACCGTAGCGTCTTGTAGTTCATGGTCCGAACTTTCCCTGCATAGGTATCGGCCAACGTTCCCAATCCTCCGGAGGTGTTGAACGCTTCGTACAGGAGTCCATCCACCTCGATCGTCTCATACCCTTCGAGGGGCAGGAGGGACACCTTCTCTCCCCCCTCAATTCCATAACAGAGGTTGCCGTACTCGTTGATCAGGCCATCGGTGGACCACGTCAGTGAATACTTGAGAGCGTTACTGGGATGAACCGGCAAGGCTCCGACCCGCATTTTGACCGTATCCACCGTGTCGAAATGGGTGATCAAGTCATGCGCCGCAATGCTGATGAATCCGGGGGCCAGACCGCATTGCGGCACAAAGGCTTGCGGAGAGTCGGTGCTCAGGACTTTGACCTGATTTGTGACCTCGACGTCTTCTGTCAGGTCAAAATAGTGAAGCCGGTGTTCTCGAGCCAATCCGGCTACAACGGGGTTGCAGAAATACGGGAGGCTCGACAGGACCGCATCCAATCGATGCGCCGTCATGTAAGCGCTGAGGGAGTCGGGATGTCGGACGTCGAGGAGCAGGGGCGTCACTCGCGAGAGACCGAGGTCTTCGACGAACCGCTTGGGGGCGTCGAGGCTGATGTCACCGAGACAGACCTCATAGTCCCCGCTTTCTGACAAGAGGCAGGCAACCAGGGATCCGATCTTTCCAGCACCCAGGACGAGCACACGATGCATGGCAAACCTCATTTACCATCAGTATACTCCCGCCCTAGCAGGCTCCGGAAAGCTTTTTTGCATGCGAGAACTCCGATGCTCAGCACGTCTGAGACAAGCCGGGTCTTCCTGGTTCATCAATAACAGTCTTCTTCCGCTGGCGGACTTTTGCAGCATCCCCCTAGCCACCAGTGAACATCTCATTGTCGGCGAAGGTCTTTCACTGCAGATATGAAAAACCAGCGTTGACGAGAGGGATCAAGACCCGGCCTCGCAGGAAATTGGTCTGGACATTGCGGTTAGGGCAGACCAGTGAGGGCACCAAATTCTTAGGTGAAAACCGATCTAATCAGTTGATTTTGCTGAATATATCAACCGTGAACCAGACAAGGATTTTGTGTTACGCTAACACAGTCAGGAGCAGCGATTATGTTACGCATGCCTTCTCGAGTCGTGTTCCCCTTCGGCTACCGGATCTCTGTGCACCAGATTTCCGATACGGAGATGGACCGTCGAGACCCCAATGCCGATGGCATCTGGGACGACGACACCAAAACCATTTATCTTCGTAAGCGTTTACCCCTCACGAGACGGCGCTACATTCTTGCCCACGAACTTGGTCATGCCTGGCTCGACTGGCAGCACCGGCATTTGGATAACGGCAAAGCCAAAACTTAGCAGGATGCTGAAAACGTCCGCCAGCTTCGTTCTCCCCTCGAAAGCATCCTCATCGTAGCCCAGAGGCTACGCCTCCGGTGCTTTCATCGGCTGCGGCCTTGCTGGACGAACTTTTTGAGCATCCTGCGATGATATTTTTCCCTTCTCCCAGACGTGCAAGCCATCGAACTCCTTGCGTGCCAACATAGTTTCTCCCAGCCTGCTCGTTGTTTCGCTAGCTGGTCTTGGCCCCGGCTAACTTAAGCACGAGGGCCCATTCCGCCTCCGTCACCGGCTGGACCGAGAGGCGGGAACCTTTTTTCAACAAGACCATTCCCTTCAGTTTAGGTTCCCGCCTTAATCGGTCGAGCGGCAGACTAGGCTTGAACCTCTGACGATACCGGATGTCCACCATATCCCACCGTGGAGCAGAGGGAACACTGGCTGGGTCATAGTGGTGGCTGCTCTTGTCGAACTGCGTCTCGTCGGGATAGGCCGTCCGCACGATCTCCGCAATCCCCGCCACAGCCGGCGGCTCGGCACTACTATGGTAAAAAAGCACTCGGTCGCCGACAGCCATCGCACGCATGAAATTGCGCGCCTGATAGTTCCGCACCCCATCCCAACCTGTAATTTGCTTGGGAGATTGTGCAAGATCCTCGATCGAAAAGACGCGTGGTTCCGATTTCATCAGCCAATAGCGGCGTCCTTTTTTCATCGATCACCCCTCTGCTCGTTCATTTGGTCTGTTCGGTCTGTCTGGTCTGTCTCGTTTAATTGGTTTGTTTAGTTTGTCTTGTTTATTTGGTTGAACCAGACCAAACAGATCAACCAGATGGCTAGCCTGAGGTCTCGATAACGGCGAGCAGCGCGCGATAGGTCAACTCTCGAACCCTGGCCTTCGACGACGGCTGGTCGCTGCTGTTCATCTCCAACCACACGCGTTCCGTCACCTGGGCGCTGGCGTCGTTGCAAAGCCCCCACATCTGGTGGAGAAACCCGTCCGGCAATCCGACTTGCACCCCTTCGGATTCGATGCGATCGTCCAGAATGGCCAACAAATCGGACAGTGCCTGATCCGACCGATAGGGCGTAGCGGAAAAGCCAAAGGAGGCATGGGCCGCCGTCTCCTGTTTCGCCTGCTCGACCAGATCCCGCATGTACTCTTTGAGCAAGCCCACCACATGACCGGACAACGCCATGCCGTTCTCCTTTGCCCACATTATGCGGATGTAATGAAGAGGGAGCAAGAACCGGCACGCGAGAACTTCGATGGTCCGCACGTTTGCCACAACAGGAGAATACTCCCGCAGGATGCTCAAAAAGGCCATCCGGCAAGGCCGCAGGGAGCTCGGCGACCGAAGCGTACCCTTGGGGTACGTTGCAGGGAGACGGGCGACTGAGAGCGCTGCTGGCGGACTTTTTCAGCATCCTGCCAGGGCCGTGCGGTTGACCAGCCAGCGAACGGTTCTCTATGATGCCGACAAGAAAAGGTACGAGGCGAAGGGTTGTTATGGCCGAACGATTTGAGGTGGCGCTGAATACCCCCGCCGGACGGCTGACCACGGCCATCGACGTGCCGACGGGATTCATCCCCATCACCGCGATTGTCCCAGTCACGCGCCGTCTGGGGGAGGAAGCCGCCCGGCTCGAAGTCCGGCATGCCATCGAAGCAGGCCAGACCATTTCCTGCCGGATGGGCTGCGCCGCCTGTTGTCGCATGCTGGTTCCGCTCTCCGCGCCGGAAGCGTTCGCGCTGCGAGAGTATGTGGAGCAGCTGCCGACGGATCGACGAACGCATCTGCTCAGCCGCCTCAGCGACACGAAGGATCGAGTGCGGCGCGAGGGTTTGTGGGATCGGCTCAACGCCGTGGCAGAGGCCTCCAGGCCTGTGCCGGATGAAGAACTCGACCCCATCAACCGGTCTTACTACGCATTAAGGATCCCTTGTCCCTATTTGGAGAACGAAATGTGTTCGATTTATGAGGCACGACCAGCCGCCTGCCGGGAGCTCCTCGTCACCTCGCCGGCGGAACTGTGTCAGGATCTGGTGCAGAATCCGGTCACACCCCTGCCGGTCTCGATGCGGATTGGTTCCATCCTGGGACTGGTCTGGGCAACATTGACCGGTTCTTCTCCTCGATTCATCCCGCTCCCGATGGCCTTGGAGTGGGCCGAGCAGCACAAAGAGGAATCCAGACGGACCTGGCCTGGCTCGTCCCTCTTGGACCTGGTCCTCGACAACATGTGGCGGTTTCTAAGCCAGGAGTTTCAGAAGAGGTGATGTGTGATGACTCATGACTTGTCACATTGGCATGGCACATGACGTCAAAGGAGAAACGCGAATGCACAAACCCGTGATTGCTTGTTTGGATCTGGAAGGAGTGTTGGTGCCGGAAATCTGGATCAACGTCGCGCTCAAGACCGGCATCGACGCACTAAAAATTACAACCCGCGAGATGCCGGATTACGATGCCTTGATGACACGGCGCCTGACCATCCTGGATCAGCACAAGCTCACCATTCACGATATCCAGAGTGTCATCGACAAGATGGGCCCGCTGGAAGGCGCCTTCGACTTCGTCGCATGGCTCCGCGAGCGATGCCAGGTGATCATTTTGTCGGATACGTTCTATCAGTTCGCCCAACCGCTGATGCGCCAGCTGGGACTCCCGACGCTCTTTTGCAACCAGCTGGAGATCGATCAAGCCGGACGCATCGTCAATTACCACATGCGGATGCAGAATCAGAAGAAACACTCGGTGGCCGCGTTCAAATCGCTCAACTTCCAAGTCCTGGCCGCCGGCGATGCCTACAACGACACCGCCATGTTAGGAGAAGCTCACGCGGGGTTCTTGTTCCGTCCTCCGGATCACCTTCCCAAGGAGTTCCCGCAGTTTCCGGTGACGAGGACGTACGGGGAGCTGCAAGCGTGCTTCGCACGGGCAGGGAGTTTCAAATAGCTTTCAGCTGGTGGCTGAAGGCTTATTGCGTTTCATTCACCACTTCCAGCACTCGCCGGCCATAGCGCTCTGCTTT
>DASQFV010000165.1:0-3512 GCA_035632975.1 Nitrospiraceae bacterium | reverse complement strand
TCTTGAAGATCTCGATTATAACTCAACGGCAGGGCCTTGAGGGTCGTCAACAGATTGACCAAGTGGCCATAGACACGTCCCGTCTTGCCCCGCACCAATTCCGGCACATCGGGATTCTTCTTCTGCTGCATCATACTGCTACCGGTACAGAAGGCATCGGGAAGCTCGACGAATTGGAACTCCTGGGACGACCAGAGAATCAATTCCTCACTGAGCCGGGACAGGTGCATCATCGTAATCGACAGCGCCGAGGCCACCTCGATGATGAAATCCCGATCGGACACGGCATCGAGACTGTTTTGCGTCACGGTGGGGAAGCCCAACAGCCCGGCGGTAAACCTGCGATCGACTGGGTAGTTGGTCCCCGCGAGTGCACCGGAACCCAACGGCATGACATTCAATCGCACCGATGCATCGCGAAATCGTCCCTTGTCCCGCTCGATCATTTCCACATAGGCCAATAGATGATGAGCGAACAGCACCGGCTGGGCACGCTGTAGATGTGTGTAGCCCGGCATAGCGACCGTTCGATTCGCCTTTCCCTTCGCTACCAAGACCCGCTGAAAGTTTTCCAGATGCGCCACGAGCTGACTGAGTTGATCCCGCAAGTAGAGCCGCACATCCAGCGCAACCTGGTCGTTCCGGCTCCGCCCCGTGTGCAACTTGCCGCCGAGAGGGCCGATTAATTCTGTCAGCCGGCGCTCAATCGCCATGTGAATATCTTCATCCTGCGAGGTAAAGCGAAAGCGGCCCCGATCCAGCTCCGTCTTCACCGATTCCAGACCCCGCACGATCGTCCTGGTTTCAGAGGCGGTCAACACGCGTGCCTTCCCCAACGTCTTGCAATGGGCGATGCTGCCCTGAACGTCATGGGCATAGAGTCGGCGATCGACCGCCACTGAAGCGGTGAAGGATTCCACCAACCGGTTCGTCTTTTGGCTAAACCGTCCGTCCCATGCCTTTCCGCCTTTCGACGCCACAGGGCTTCGGCCCTTTGCTCGTGCCATCAGGAGGAGGCCTTCTTTCGTTGGGCTCTGATTTTCAACCGCAACGCGTTCAACCGAATGAAACCTTCGGCATCTTTCTGATTATAAACTTCGTCCTCTTCAAACGTGGCGATGTCAAGACGATAGAGCGAATTCTTCGACTTGCGCCCGACCAACGTGCAACTCCCCTTATAGAGCTTCACCCGCACCGTGCCGGTCACGTCCTTCTGCGCCGCATCGATGGAGGCCTGCATCATCTCTCGTTCCGGGCTGAACCAATAACCGTTGTAAATCAGATCGGCGAAGCGCGGAATCAAACTGTCCCTGAAGTGCAGCACCTCGCGATCCATCGTCAACGACTCGAGTCCGCGATGCGCGACATGGAGGATCGTCCCGCCGGGAGTTTCATAGACCCCGCGAGACTTCATCCCAACGTAGCGATTCTCCACCAGATCGACCCGCCCAATCCCATGCGCGCCGCCCAGTTTATTGAGGCGGGCCAACAGCGTCGCCGGGCTCATCTTCCTGCCGTCGACAGCCACCGGATTACCCGCCTCGTAGTCGATCTCGACTTCGAGCGACTTGTTCGGCGCCTGCTCCGGCGACACCGTCATTTGAAAGATTTCACCCGGCGGCGCTTCCCAGGGATCTTCCAAGATGCCGCCTTCATAACTCACATGGAACAAATTCAGATCCATGCTATAGGGCTTGGCTTTCGTCGCCGTCACGGGAATGCCATGCCGATCGGCATACTCGATCAATTCGCGCCGCGACCGCATCGTCCATTCACGCCAAGGTGCGATGATCTTAAGATTCGGCGCCAGCGCCGTGTAGGTCAGTTCGAACCGCACTTGGTCATTGCCCTTTCCGGTGGAGCCATGCGACACGGCTTCGGCGCCTTCTTTGAGCGCGATCTCGGCCTGACGCCGCGCAATGAGGGGCCGCGCGATCGAGGTCCCGAGCAGATAACAGCCTTCGTATATGGCGTTCCCTCGTAACATCGGGAAGACATAGTCCTTCACGAAGGTCTCGCGCAGGTCCTCGACGTAGATCTTTTTCACGCCGAGCTTTTGCGCTTTCGCCTTGATCGCTTGCAGATCTTCCCCTTGTCCCAGGTCGGCACAAAAAGCGATGACCTCGCAGCTGTAGGTTTCTTGTAACCACTTCAAGATCACGGAGGTGTCGAGCCCGCCTGAATAGGCCAGCACCACTTTCTTAATGACACGACTCATCGTCCTGTTCGACTCCTCTTCCCTAACAGGCTCGTCAAGATGGCCTTCTGCATATGCAACCGGTTCTCCGCCTGGTCGATGATAACCGACCGAGGACCATCCAGCACCTCGGCACTAATTTCTTCACCCCGGTGGGCTGGTAAACAATGCATGACAATCGCATCGGGCTTGGCGCGATGCAACAGGCGGCTGTTCACTTGATAAGGAGCCAAGACTTTTAGTCGTCGCGCATGCTCCCGCTCGCGTCCCATACTGATCCAGACGTCGGTGTAAATGACGTCCGCTTCCTTCGCCGCGACATGAGGATCGTGCCCGATCTCGATCACCGCACCGGTTTTTGCGGCCTCCACTCTAGCCCTATCCACAACATGCTGCTCAGGCTGATACCCCACCGGACACCCAAGGGTGATGGTCATCCCCATCTTCGCCGCCGCCTCGATCAGTGAATTGGCCACATTGTTGCCGTCACCGATATAGGCGATCTTGATCCCCATCAACCGGCCCTTCTTCTCGCGAATGGTCAGGAGATCTGAGAGGGCCTGACAAGGATGGCTCAGGTCGGTCAGCCCATTGATCACCGGCATCGTCGCTTCCCTTGCCCATTCCTCCACGATTGAGTGGTCATAGGTGCGGATGACGATCGCGTCGAGATAGCGCGACAACACGCGCGCCGTATCGGCGACACTTTCTCCGCGAGAGAGCTGGATGTCGGCCATGGGCAGGACCAGAGCATGGCCGCCCAACTGGTTCATGCCCGCCTCGAACGACACCCGCGTCCGCGTCGACGGCTTCTGGAACAGGAGCCCCAACGTCTTCCCGGGAAGCAGTGGATGAGGAACCCCGCGCCGCTGCTTGTCTTTCAACAGGGCAGCCGACGCCAGCAGACTCTCCACCTCCGCCTTGCTGATGGCCGCAACATCCAGAACATCTTTTTTGCCGGCCCGCATTCCTGTCGCTCGTATGGTCATGCCTGTTGTGTCCATTCGACGTGAGTACGCCCTACGCTGCCTGTTTGCTGAAAATCTGAGCAAGCGTATCGAGCAATCGATCGATTTCCATCTGGGTGATGATTAAGGGCGGCACGAACCGCAGCACGCACTCGCCGGTCCCATTGATCAGAATGCCTCGGGCCAAACACTCGCTCACGACGGCTTTCCCATCCATATCGAGCTCAATCCCCTGCAAGAGCCCGAGGCCACGCACTTCTCGCACCACCCGGTGTCGCTCTTTACATTCGGATAACCCCTTCGCAAAATACTCTCCCATCCGGCGCGCATGATCGAGTACTTGGCCT
>DASQFV010000164.1:0-2944 GCA_035632975.1 Nitrospiraceae bacterium | reverse complement strand
GCTCGACGACCATGGCATGCCGGAGTAGCAGAGCGCGCGACGTTTCATTTTTAGTCTGAAACCAAGGGGGCAGGACACCCTGCCCCCTTCATACTTCCGAAACCGCCTTCACCGGTTTCGCTCCAGCAGCGGCTCCAGCGTTGGGAAGACCTTCTCGACAATCAGGCGATAGCCCTCTCCCGTCGGATGAATGCCGTCGGCCTGGTTGAGCGAGGACGAGGCTGCCACGCCATCGAGGGAAAATGGAATCCGCGTCAGGCGATACCGCTGCGCGACGGCGCGGGTACATCGTGCGCTTGCGGTGGGCCGGAATTGCACGACGCGGGTGGATCGTGGTAGACGCGGAGACTGGTGACGATTCAACAGGAGGGGAAGTCATGAATACATTCATCAAGTTTGCCTGTCTGATCGGATTTGCTTGTGCGATGGCGACGCCGGTCTTCGCGGGCGAGGAGAAAGTCATGCTCATGCTCGGCGGCAAGTACTGCGATGCCTATTTGGATAATGTCCGGGATGCGCTGACGAAAGTGGCCGGCGTGAAGGCGGTCGATGTCAAGAGTATGCAGGGCCATGCGATAGTGACGATCGAATCCGGCAAGGTGAAGCCAGAGCAACTCGCCACGGCAGTCAACGGCGTGAAAGGCGATAGCTGGTATTGCACGGGTGAGATCATGAAGTAACGGAACGCCGTCCTGGCGGGATGCTGAATATGCCCGCCAGCGCCACAGACCGTGGCGCGTGAAGTGCGAGAAAGGCTAGGTCAGAAGTTCCGGGAACCCCGAACTTCGGACCTTAATCTCTCTCTCGTCCCGCCAGGTGCCGGGGGATCTGCTGGCCTTTGAATACGGCGGGTCGCAAGACGCGAGTCGAGGCCAGCCTACACCGCACTCTACACCTCACTATGTGACTATTGACCTTTCTTGAAATCTAATCGGAGGCCAATGGTGCTCAAAAAGACCAAGAGATCAGCGGGATCGGAGAACTCTATTCCCTCTCCCTCGTGAACATGACCAGAACGATCCCTTCTTACGGCTCGATATTCCTCCAGATTCCCATTTCAATATTCACTATTAGGGTCAAAACCACGCCCGCACGCCCATCGCAAATCGAATCTGACTCGGGTCTCCGCCCTCTTGGCGCACGAGGGTGGCAGTCTCGCCAAAACTCCTGTCCAGGGAGATACCGACGTAGGGCGCAAGCTCGCGCCAGATTTCGTAACGCAGCCGAAACCCCAATTCGAGGTTGTTGAGACCCGAACCGGTGGTGAATTCCTCGACTCGTTGTACGGCGGCGTTGGTCTCGAAACGGGTCTGGAGGATTAGTCGTTGCGTCAGCAACATGTCCTTCGTCAACGACAGCCGGGCGGAGACCGCGCCGTTCTGATCAATGAACAGAGCGGACTCGAATTCGTAGTTGTACGGCACGAGTCCCTCGATCCCGATCACGCCGAGCCCACGGGTCACGTTGCGTCCGCGGAATGTTTGAGTCTCGACGCGTGGGCCGATCTGAAAATCGTAATATTTCTGGATGAACCGGCCATACAGCAGTTGAAAGTCCACGTCGTAGTCTGCTTTGAAGGCCGTGTCCTGCTGTCCTTCGCTTTTGAACCAGAGTCGGTTGTAGTCCCCTCCGTACCAGCCCTCAATGTCCCACCGGTAGTCGTTCGTACTTTCACCTCCCCCTGTTCTCGGACGGTATTCGAGGACGTCGACGAGGGTGAACAGACGGTGCTCCTGATCGTTGACAGGAGCAGGCCAGTGGCGTGGTGGAGGGAAATTAGACAGCGTGTCTTGCTGCGCGACAGAAGGACCGACGGTCACAGAGGCCTTGGAAGCGGGAGAGCCGGCTGGGGGGCTTTCCGTTTGGATCGTATTAGCCACCGTTGCCTTGATTGGAGTCATGGGGGATTCGCTCGAAGGTTGTGCAACGACGACCATCACGGCGATGCCGTCACCCCACAGGAAAGCCAACGCGGCTGCAAGGAGACTTGCAGAGACTCTGGCTGAAGACCATGTTCTGTTCATCGTTCCGACACTTCGACGACCCGAAACATCCCGGCCTCCATGTGAAGAAGGAGGTGACAGTGAAACGCCCATCGCCCCGCGGCGTCCGCGCTGATGGCGACGGATAGCCGCTCGGCCGGCTTCACGATGACCGTGTGCTTCCTCGGCAGGTGCGCGCCCGCACCGTTTTCCAGGTGCATCCACATGCCGTGCAGATGGAGCGGATGCTCCATCATCGTGTCGTTTACGAAGGTCAAGCGCAGACGCTCGCCGTAGCGGAAGCGAATCGGCGCTTGGGCTTCTGAATACTTCTTCCCGTCGAACGACCAGATGTATCGGTTCATGTGGCCCGTGAGATGGAGCTCAATCTCACGCTCCGGCTCCCGCTGGTCTGGATAGGGCGCAAGACTTTTCAAATCGGTGTAAAGCAGCACCCGCCGCTCACTGTCTTCCAGTCCTCTCCCTGGTTCCCCCATACGGTTCTGCGAATACTCGGCCACCGTTTGGTTGCCGGGGCCATGATTGTCGGGTCCATGCTTGACGGGCTCGGCGCCGGGAATCTCCGAACGGCGTGGATCGTCTGCCTGCATGCCCGGCATCTCGTGCATGCCTTGCATAGGCGGCGTTCCCGCACCGTGCTGCTTGTGCTCCGCGCTGGAATTACCATCAGAGGGCTTCAATTTCTGGGTATCGCCTGAAGGCTCCATGCCTGGCATTGTCATGCCTCCATGGGGGTCCTTCCTGCCTCCCATGTCCATGCCCTCCATACTCATGCCCATGTCCTCCATCGTGCGGAGCGGTCTGGGCCGACGCTCAGGGATCTCCGCGCTCATGCCTGGGTGCGGCGCGAGGGTGCCGCGCGCATAACCGCTCCGATCCCCCGTCTCGGCAAAGACGGTGTAGGCGCGATCCTCGATTGGTTCGACGATTACATCGTAGGT